>DATMUX010000522.1:0-11116 GCA_035563695.1 Acidimicrobiia bacterium | reverse complement strand
TCCGCGGGTGAGAACGGCTTCGTCACGTAGTCGTCGGCGCCCAGCTCGAGACCGAGAATGCGGTCGACCTCGGTGTCGCGCGCGGTCAGGAAGATCACGGGGATCGTGGTCGTCTGCCGCAGCCGCCGGCACACCTCGAGGCCGTCGATGTCGGGCAGGCCGACGTCGAGGACGACCAGGCGCGGCCGGTGGTGCGTGACGGCGCGCACACCGTCTTCGCCGGTCGCGGCCTTGACGACGCGGAAGCCGTCGCGGCGCAAGTACAGCTCGACCAGGTCGGCAATGTTGGGCTCGTCATCGACGACGAGGATCGTCCCGCGTTCCATATCGTCTCCATCGTCCCATTCCCCTTCGACATGCAGTGTGATGGCCGCGTCAGGGAATTGTGAAGCGGGGCCGCGGGCACGCTGCCGCCCAGCGGCGCCCCGACGGAGGCCGGAGCATCAGGTGTCGATGCGATTCGCGCGCGCGATCGCTCCGAGCCACGCGGCCGACGGCTTCGGTGTGCGCACGAACGTCGTGCGGTCGACCTCGACCAGTCCGAAGCGGGGTCCATAGCCGAACGCCCACTCGAAGTTGTCGGTGAGCGACCAGTAGAAGTAGCCCCGCACGTCGATCCCATCGGCGAGACATCGATCGAGGCCGTGGAGTGCGTCCGTCACGAATGCGATGCGACGCGTGTCGTCGTCGTGACCCAGGCCGTTCTCGGTCACGTAGATCGGTGTGCGCGCCGTGTCGGCCGCATAGCGGATCGAGACCTCGAGCGCCTGCGGCCAGTATTCGTAGCCCATCGACGGAACGAGATCGACGCCGTCCGCGGGGCCGAGCGGCATTCCGCGCGCGTCGAGGCGCGTCCGGGAATATGCCTGCACCCCCACGAAGTCGTCGCCACGCGCGGCTTCGAGGAACTGCCCTTCGTGCGTGTGCCGCGCCTTCGCGAGGACCTCCTGGCCGTCGTCCGGTGCCCACCAGTCGCCCATCGCGACCGTGATGCCGACGGGGAAGTCGCCGGGTCCGGCCTTGAGGACATCGTACGCGCGGCGGTGCGCCGCGATCAGGTTGGCATTGACGCGCGCGTACGCGTCGAAATCGCTGCGGCCGGGCGGGAACGCGCCGAGCACGTAACCGACGATCGACAGCGCGTTCGGCTCGTTGATCGTGCATCCCATCGACACGAGGTCGCCCAGCGCGCCGGCGGCGCGCTCGCAGAACCGCGCGAACCGGTCGACCACGAGCCCCGACTCCCATCCGCCGAGCGCGGCCATCCAGCGGGGCGTGGTGAAGTGATGGAACGTCACGACCGGCAGCACGCCCTGCTGGTGGCATTCGGCGAGCACGCGCCGGTAGTAGTCGAGGGCCGCCCGGGAGAACTCGCCGTCCTCGGGTTCGATGCGAGACCACTCGATCGAGAAGCGGTACGACCCGAACCCGAACTCGCGCACGAGCGCGATGTCCTCGGCGTAGCGGTGATAGCTGTCGCAGCAGTCACCCGACGGCTCCTTGCACGGCGTACCGGGCTGGTGCTCGAACGCCCACCAGTCGTTGTTCCAGTTGCCCCCTTCGATCTGGTGCGCGGCCGACGCCACGCCCCACACGAAGCCGTTCGGGAAGATGACGCTCATACTCCGGAGCGTAGACTGCCGGACGCGTGACGATCCTCGACGAGATCCTCGCCGTCAAACGCGACGAGGTGACCGTGCTCCACCAACCGCAGACGCGCGACCTGTTGCGGCGCACCGCGCTCGAGGCGCCACCCACGCGTGACTTCGCCGGCGGACTGCAACGGACGGGTACCGGACTGGCCGTGATCGGCGAGCTGAAACGCCGCTCCCCTTCGAAGGGCGACCTCGCACCCGACCTCGACCCGGCACCGACGGCGAAGGCCTACGAAGCCGGCGGTGCCGTCGCGCTGTCGGTGCTGACCGACGCGCCCTACTTCGGGGGGAGCGTCGCCGACTTGCAGGCCGCGCGGGCGGCCGTCGACCTGCCCGTGTTGCGCAAGGACTTCACGATCGACGAGATCCAGGTCTACGAAGCCCGCGCAATCGGCGCCGACGCGATCCTCTTGATCGCCGCCGCGGTTCCCGATGATGCGCTGCTCGCCGATCTGCACTCGCTCGCCGACGAACTGGGCCTGGCCGTACTCGTAGAGACGCACGACGAGCCCGAGATCGAGAGGGCGCTGCAGACGGGTGCGCGGATCGTCGGCGTGAACGCGCGCAACCTGGCGACCTTCGCCGAGGATCTCGGCGCCGCGGCTGCACTCTCGGCGCTCGTACCCGGCGGTGTCGTGGCCGTCGCCGAGTCGGCGATCCGATCCGTCGAAGATGCCCGCCGCGTCGCGTCGGCCGGGTTCGATGCCATCCTCGTCGGCGAGGCGCTCGTGCGCGCCGGCGATCCGACTGCGTTCGTCCGCGAGCTCGCGTCCGTGCGCGTGACCAAGAGGAGCACGTCATGACCTCGTCGCCCACCCGCTTCGTGCTCGACCAAGACCGGATGCCGACGGCCTGGTACAACGCGTTGCCTCATCTCCCGGCGCCGCTGCAACCTCCGTTGCACCCGGGCACGAAGGAGCCCGCCGGTCCCGACGATCTCGCGCCGCTGTTCCCGATGGCGCTGATCGAACAGGAGATGACGCAGGCACCGACGGTCGAGATCCCGGGTGCCGTGATCGACATCCTGCGCCTGTGGCGCCCTACGCCCTTGATGCGGGCGCGTCGGCTGGAAGAGGCGTTGGGCACGCCCGCGCGGATCTACTACAAGGACGAGTCGATCTCGCCCTCGGGATCGCACAAGACGAACACCGCGGTCGCACAGGCCTACTACAACAAGCAGGAGAAGACGGGTCGTATCGCGACCGAGACGGGCGCGGGGCAGTGGGGGAGCGCGCTGTCGTTCGCGTGCGCGCAGTACGACATCGAGTGCAAGGTGTACATGGTCCGGGCGTCGTACGAGCAGAAGCCGTACCGGCGGGTGCTGATGGAGACCTGGGGCGCCACCGTCGTGCCTTCGCCGGTCGATCAGCCCGATCACCCGGGATCGCTCGGCACGGCGATCAGTGATGCCGTCCGCGACGCCGCGACGCGCGCCGACACCCACTACTCGCTGGGTTCCGTGTTGAACCACGTGCTCTTGCACCAGACGATCATCGGGTTGGAGGCCAAGGAGCAGCTGCTCCTCGCCGGCGAGACGCGCCCCGACGTCGTCATCGGGTGTTGTGGTGGTGGCTCGAACCTCGGTGGTGTGTCGCTCCCGTTCCTCACCGACTCGCAGGTGCGGCTACTGGCCGTCGAGCCGTCGTCATGCCCGACGTTGACCTCCGGGAATTTCGACTACGACTTCGGCGACACCGCGGGCATGACGCCGCTGCTGCCGATGTACACGCTCGGCCACGACTTCGTGCCGCCCTCGATCCACGCCGGCGGTCTCCGCTACCACGGCGACTCGCCGGTGATCTCGCTACTCGTGCGCGAGGGCCGGATGCAGGCGGTTGCGTACCCGCAGGGCAAGACGTTCGAGGCAGCCGTGCAGTTCGCGCGCGCCGAGGGCAAGATCCCGGCACCCGAGACGGGTCACGCGATCCGGGCCGCGATCGACGAGGCGCTCGCCGCGAAAGAGGCGGGCGAGGAGCGGGTGATCCTCTTCAACTTCTCGGGGCACGGCTTCCTCGACCTCCAGGCCTACGACGACTTCAACCACGGCCGGCTGATCGAGGCCTAGCATCCGAACTTGCGTGACACGCGACCCATATCGGGGTTTCCGTCACGCAGTTCGCGGCGGGTGACGGAGGATCGGTGTTCGTCAAGATCTGCGGGATCACCAACGAAGACGACGCGCTCCTCGCGACGGCTCTCGACGCCGACGCGCTGGGCTTCGTGTTCGCGCCGAGTCCGCGCCGGGTGCACGCCGATGACGTGCGCGACATCGTCAAACGCCTACCCCGCGAGATCCACACCGTCGGCGTGTTCCGCAACGAGCGGCGCGAACGCGTCGTCGAGCTCGTCTCGCGCACCGGACTGCACGGCGCGCAGCTCCACGGAAACGAGTCCGACGCCGATGTCGAATGGATACACGAGCGGGTGCGCTTCGTGATCCGGGCGTATGCCGCGGGCGATCCCGCGCTCGCCAACGCCCGGAACAGCGCCGCCGACGTGATCCTCGTCGACTCGCCCGATCCCGGGTCGGGCAAGGTGTTCGACTGGCGGCTCGCCGAGGGCGCGCCGCGGGGCGTGCGGCTGCTGATAGCAGGGGGGCTGACCCCCGCCAACGTCGGAGACGCGATCCGGCTCGTGCGGCCGTGGGGCGTCGATGTGTCGAGCGGTGTCGAGGACAAGCCGGGGCGCAAGGACCCGACGAAGCTGCGCGAGTTCATCGAAGCGGCGCGCGACACAGCGGCGATCCTCGACGACCGCACGATCGATCTCACCGACGAAGACGATGTCGCGGGCATCACCCGTCCCTGGGACTGGGAGATCGACGAGTAGCGCCCAGCTCCCCGCCAACTTGCGTGACACAACCACCCCGGAGGTGGTTCTGCCACGCAAGTGTGTGGGAATCGGTCGCTGCGCTGTCGTCTCCCTCGTATCATCTTCTGGATGTCCGTACTTCGCCGCGGCGACGCGGTACGCCTCGAACCACCCGGGCCCGAGCCGACGGGTCTCGGGCGTTTCGGCGAGTTCGGCGGGCGGTACGCACCGGAGACCCTCGTCCCCGCGCTGGAACAACTCGAACGCGAGTTCCGTGCCGCGTGGCACGACGACGGGTTCCGCGCCGAGTACGCCGCACTGCTGCAGAGTTATGCGGGCCGGCCCACACCCGTCACCGAATGCCACCGTCTGTCGGAGCGGCTGGGAGTGCGCGTCCTGCTGAAGCGCGAAGACCTCACGCACACGGGTTCGCACAAGATCAACAACGTTCTCGGGCAGGCCCTGCTGACCCGGCGCATGGGCAAGGCGCGCGTCATCGCCGAGACCGGCGCGGGCCAGCACGGTGTTGCGACCGCCACCGCCGCCGCGCTCTTCGGTCTCGAGTGCACCGTGTACATGGGCGCGGTCGACGTCGAGCGCCAGGCGCTCAACGTGTGGCGGATGCGCCTCCTCGGCGCCGATGTCGTGCCGGTGCAATCCGGGAGCGCGACATTGAAGGACGCGGTGAACGAAGCGATGCGCGCGTGGGTCGCGAGCGTCGAATCCACCCACTACTGCCTCGGCTCGGCGATGGGTCCGCATCCGTTCCCCTGGATGGTGCGCGAGTTCCAGCGGGTCGTCGGCGATGAAGCGCGCCGGCAGTGTCGCGATCTCCTCGACGGCGCGGATCCCGACGTCGTCGCCGCGTGCGTGGGCGGTGGTTCCAACGCGATCGGCACGTTCGCCGGCTTCTTCGACACGCGCGCCCGGCTCGTCGGCGTCGAGGCGGGCGGGCTCGGCCTCGAGTCCGGCCACCACGGTGCGGCCGTCGAACGCGGCGTGCCCGGCGTCGTGCACGGCATGCGGTCGCTGTTCCTGCAAGACGAGCACGGGCAGGTGCTCGAAGCGACGTCGATCAGCGCGGGGCTGGATTACCCGGGTGTCGGGCCGGAGCACGCGATGCTCGCCGCGCAAGGCCGCGCCGAGTACTACGCGGCCACTGACGACGAGGCTCTCGCCGGGTTCCGGCTGCTGTCGGCGACCGAGGGCATCGTGCCCGCGCTCGAGCCGGCCCACGCGATCGGCTGGCTCGAACGCGCCGTCGGCAGTTCGGTGCCATACGGATCCACCGTGCTCGTGACGTTGTCGGGGCGAGGCGACAAGGACGCGGCGCAGGTCGCCGAACGTCTGGGCGAGCTGTGAACCTCGAATCCCATCTGCGCGCGCGTCGCGCCGAGGGCCGCAAGCTCCTCGTGCCGTACGTGACCGGCGGGCTGGGTCACGAGTGGCGCGACGTCGTGCGCGCCGTCGTCGCCGCCGGTGCCGACGCCGTCGAGGTCGGCATACCCTTCTCCGACCCGATCATGGACGGGCGCACGATCCAGGAAGCGAGCCAGCGCGCCCTCGACCTGGGCGCGACCCCGGTGGGCGTGATCGACGCGATGTCGAGCATCGACGTGCCCGTCCCCCTCGTCGTCATGACCTACTACAACCTGGTCGCGCACATGGGCCACGTGCGGTGCGCCGAAGCGTTGCAGGCCAGCGGGGTAGACGGCGCGATCGTGCCCGACTTGCCGCTCGACGAGCTCGACGGGTGGGGCGATGCGGCCGGCGCCGCCGGCGTCGAGACCGTCCTGCTCGCGGCGCCGACGACGCCCGACGACCGGCTCGCGCGGATCTGCGAGCGCTCGCGCGGGTTCGTGTACGGCGTGTCGCTGATGGGTGTGACCGGCGAGCGCGAGCAGCTCGCCGCCCAGGCGGGGGAGATGGGCCGTCGCTGCAAGGCCGCGACCGACAAGCCGGTGCTCATCGGCGTCGGCATCTCTACGCCCGACCAGGCCGCCCGGGCCGCCGCCAGCGCCGACGGCGTCATCGTCGGCAGCGCGCTCGTGCGCCGGCTCCTCGACGGTGGCGGGCCGGACGAGGCGGGCTCGTTCGTGGGCACGCTCCGGGCCGCGCTCGACGCCTGAGGCGCCGTCCGGGGCCGGCCAAACAGCCTTCAGCACCCCCGGCACCGGGTCGATACCTCGGGCTGCGAGGTTGTGCGCCGCGGGAGGCGTGGGCGCAGGCAGGCCGGGGCCGCGAGGCCCTCGGGAGCGGAGGACGGCATGGAAAAGGGCTCGATAGTCGGGCTCGGTGTCTGTGTGGCAGGCGTGTTCGGCAGCGCGATCCTGCACGGCATCCAACCCATGTTCCTCTTCATGGAGATCGGCTCGCTGATCATCGTGTGGCTCGGGTCGCTCGGCGCGACCATCACGTCGTTTCCGTTCGAGGCCACGCAGAACCTTTCGAAGTACATCAAGAAGGCGCTGAAGGGCGACGAGGTCCACTCGGCGACGGCGACGATCGGCCAGATCGTCGTGCTCACGAACCGTGCCCGCGCCGAGGGCCTGCTGGCGCTCGAGGAAGAGGCGAAGAGCATCGAGGACCCGTTCTTCAAGAAGGGCATCGAGCTCGCGGTCGACGGCACCGACCCCGAGGCCCTCAAGAAGACGCTCAACACGGAAATCGCCGCGATGAAGGAGCGCCACAAGGTCGGACAGGCGTGGTGCACCCAGGCCGGCATCTTCGCTCCGACGTTCGGCATCATCGGCGCGGTCTTCGGCCTCATGGCCACGATGGCGCAGCTGTCGCACCCCGACAAGGTCGGCGAGGGCATCGCCGGTGCGTTCGTCGCGACGTTCTGGGGTGTGTTCCTCGCCAACGGCGTCTGGTTGCCGTTCGCCAACAAGCTGAAGCAGCTCTCGCAGGCCGAGGTCGCGCACAAGCAGCTGATCGTCGAGGGCATCATGGCGATCCAGGCGGGCGTCAGCCCGCGCGTCGTCGAAGAGCTGCTGAAGTCGCACGTGCCGCCCAACGAGCGCGACAAGCCGGTACCCGGCGAGTCGGCCGGCGGTGATACCGCCGCCGCGGCCGCGGCGTAGCGGGGGGACCCGGTCATGTCGCACGGAGGCGACGACGAGATCCCCGAAGAGCACGAGGAGCACGTCAATCACGAGGCGTGGGTCATCCCGTACGCCGACCTGCTCACGCTGCTCATGGCGATGTTCATCGCATTGTTCGCGATCTCGACCGTCGACACCGGGAAGTTCCAGGCGCTGGCCCGCGGGTTCAGCAACGCGCTCGGCGGAGGTCACCTGGACGCGGGTATCGGCGGCACCGGCAAGGCGACCTCGCCCGTCGTCGGATCAGGGAACGGCTACGGTCCGTTCTCGGGCGGCACGCTGATGCCGAGCAGCGCGCAGGTCAGCAGCCGGCAGCTCGCACAGATCCTGTCGGCGCTGGTCTCGAACAAGCAGCAGCAGGTGCAGCAACGTCAGACGTTGCAGGACGTGCAGAACGAGATCACACGCGCCGCGCAGAGTCTCGGGCTCGCCGGCAAGGTCCAGACGAAGCAGTTGAACAACGGCCTCGAGGTGACGCTGCTCACCGACCAGATCTTGTTCGACCCCGGCAAAGCCGACGTCCGGCCGGACGGTGCGCTGCTCCTCGGCGTCATCGGCAAGGTGCTCACGACGATCGACAACCCGATCGACATCTACGGCTTCACCGATTCGCAGCCGATCGAGACGACACAGTTCCCGTCGAACTGGGAGCTCTCGGGCGCGCGGGCCAGCGCAGTCTTGCGCTCGTTCATCGCTTTGGGGATCAGCGCGCAGAGGCTGACGGCGTCGGGCCGTGCCGATCTCGATCCGGTCGCGACGAACGCGACGGCCGCCGGACGCGCGCTCAACCGCCGGGTGGAGATCCTGGTGCAGTCGAAGGTCGTGAAGCAGACGCTCGACCAGGCCGGCTTGAACGCCAAGCCGTTGGCGTCGTCGCCGGCCGCCGCGCCCGTCACGCCGATCGCGCCGTCGGTCGGTGGGGCCGCACCGAACCTGAGTCCGAACCTGTCCTCGGGTTGACGAGCCGGGCCCGCATCTCCGGCCCAGCTAAGTTCGGGGCATGCCCGAGAAGATCACCACGCAAGCCGACGGCACGCTGTCGGTGCCCGACGAGCCCATCATCCCGTACGTCGAAGGCGACGGCACCGGCGTCGACATCTGGCCGGCGGCGCAACTCGTGATGGACGCCGCCGCGGCCAAGCACGGCAAGAAGATCGCGTGGAGGGAAGTGCTGGCGGGCGAGAAGGCGTTCAACGCAACCGGCTCGTGGCTGCCCGACGAGACCGTCGCCACGTTCCGCGAGTACCTCATCGGGATCAAGGGCCCGCTGACGACCCCCATCGGCGGCGGGATCCGCTCGTTGAACGTCGCGCTGCGCCAGATCCTCGATCTGTACGTCTGCCTGCGCCCGGTGCGGTGGTTCCAAGGCGTTCCGTCGCCGGTCAAACACCCCGAGCTCGTCGACATGGTGATCTTCCGCGAGAACACCGAAGACATCTACGCCGGGCTGGAGGTCGAGGAAGGGACGCCCGAGGCCGCGAAGCTGATCGGCTTGCTGCGCGAGAACTTCGGGTGGAACATCCGCGAGGACTCCGGCATCGGCATCAAGCCCGTCTCGATCACCGGTTCGAAGCGGCTGATCCGTGCGGCGATCCAATACGCGGTCGCGCACGATCGCAAGTCCGTCACGCTCGTCCACAAGGGCAACATCCAGAAGTTCACCGAGGGCGCGTTCCGCAACTGGGGCTACGAGCTCGTGCGCGAGGAGTTCTCCGACGTGGCCGTCGGCTGGGACGACTGCGGCGGCAAGCCCGGCGACAAGATCCTCGTGAAGGACAACATCGCCGACATCACGCTGCAGCAGATCCTGACTCGTCCGGACGACTTCGACGTCATCGCGACGACGAACCTCAACGGCGACTACCTCTCGGACGCGCTGGCCGCGCAGGTCGGCGGAATCGGCATCGCGCCCGGCGGCAACATCAACTACGTGACGGGTCACGGGATCTTCGAGGCGACGCACGGCACCGCACCGAAGTACGCGGGCCAGGACAAGGTGAACCCGTCGTCGGTGCTCCTGTCCGGCGTGATGATGTTCGAGCACCTCGGGTGGACGAAGGCCGCCCAGGACATCGAGCGCGCACTCGAGGCCACGATCGCGGAGAAGATCGTCACCTACGACTTCGCCCGGCTGATGGAGGGCGCGACCGAGGTGAAGACGAGCGAGTTCGCCCGGGCCATCGTCGACCGCCTCTGACCCGCCACTGGCAAACCTGCGTCAATACTCCATATG
Source organism: Acidimicrobiia bacterium (assembly GCA_035563695.1). Classification (GTDB taxonomy): domain Bacteria; phylum Actinomycetota; class Acidimicrobiia; order IMCC26256; family PALSA-610; genus DATMUX01. Next base: position 1,313 of record DATMUX010000522.1, on the reverse strand, counting down.
TCGTATGGGTTATTGACGCAGGTTCGAGAGGAGGGTGGGGAGCGACTCGCGGAAGTCGGGGAGCAGGGGCCGCGCGGCCAGGCGCAGGGCCCGATTGTCGAGCACGGAGTTGGCGGGACGGTGCGCGGGCCGGGGCGGTTGCAGCTCGGCGGTGGTGATCGGCTCGACGCGGGCGGGATCCTCGCCGGCGGCGCGCAGCACCTCGCGCGCGAACTCGAACCAGCTCACGGCGCCCTGGTTGGTCACGTGCCAGAGGCCCGGCAGCCGCTCGACGACGAACGAGCGCAACAGCCCTGCGAGATCCGCGGCGACGGTCGGGCAGCCGCGCTGGTCGTCGACGAACCGCAGCGGCGCGGCGCCGTCGCCGTCGCGCGCGAGCCGCAGGATCGTCTTCACCATGTTGGCTCCGTAGCGACCGACCACCCACGACGTGCGCACGACCGCGCAGCTCGCGTCGATCTCGAGCTCGCCCGCCCGCTTCGACGCTCCATACACGGAGCAAGGGTGGGGCGTGTCCCATTCGTGGTAGGGCTCGGCCTTCGTGCCGTCGAAGACGTAGTCGGTCGACAAGAACACGACGTAGGCGCCGGTCCGCCGCGCGCAATCCATGACGAACCGAGTCCCGAGCGCATTGACCCGGAACGCGCGATCCGGGTCGGACTCGCACGCATCCACGGCGGTCCAGGCCGCGCAGTGCACGATCGCGTCGGGCCGCAACGATCCGATCGCGCCGAGCACGGCGCCGCGATCGGCGACGTCGAGCGCGTCATGATCGAGCGCGGTCACCTCGTGGGGTGCGAGCACCTCGACCACCTCGCGGCCGACCATTCCGCCCGCGCCGGTCACGGCGACCCGCAACGATCAGCTCACTTCCACGCAGCGGTCTCGTCGACCGGGGCGCGCTCGCGCAGTGGCTCCCACCACTCGCGGTGCTCCGCGTACCACAGCGCGGTCTCGCGCAGACCCGACGCGAACCGAACTTCGGGCGCCCACCCGAGCTCGTCGGTGATCTTGCGGTAGTCGAGGACGTAGCGGCGATCGTGGCCGGGGCGATCGGGCACGATCGTCTTCAGTGAACCCGGCTTGCCGAGCGCGTCGAGCACGCCGTCGGCGATCTGTTCGATGCTGCGCTCTTCGCCGGTGCCGACGTGGTACGTCTCACCGACCCGCCCGTCGTCGAGCACGCGCGCGATGGCCCGGCAGTGGTCGAGCACGTGGATCCACTCGCGCCGGTTTTGCGTCGACGCGTACAGCGGCAACGGCTGATCGTCGAGCGCGCGGGTGACGAACAACGGGATCACCTTCTCGGGGAA
>DATMUX010000521.1:0-3414 GCA_035563695.1 Acidimicrobiia bacterium | reverse complement strand
AGCGCGCGATCAGGTGCTCCGCGAGCTCATCGTGGCGCGCCTTCCAGCCGCCGTCGACGTCTCCCGGCACATGCACTTGCAGGAAGCTCACATGATGACCGGGAATCCTGACGAGCGTCGGGTCGTAGCGGGTCTCTACTGTCGCGTGGCCGCCTACACACTCGAGCTCGAGACGGCCCGCGAGCACGTTGTCCCAGTGCCGGAGCAGCTCATCGGTCGAGTCGAATCCCGTCACAACCATGAACGCGTCGTCGACCCACGGGTCGTCGGTCGCGTACCGCGGCGCTTCGCTCGTCGCCACGGCGAGCGTGAAGAACGACCAGTCGTCCCACTCCCAGTCGTCGGCAGCCCGCCGCAGCTGTGGCGGCACTTCGCCGGCGGGCATCAGCCGGCCGAACGTCAGCGGCGGCGGCAGGCTCGACAGCACCGCCTTCGCCTCGATGACGCGGCCGTCGAACACCTCGAGGCCGGTGACCCGCCCGTTCTCGACGATGAACGACGTGACCTCCGCGTTGTCGAGCACGACGCCACCGTTGCGGAGGATCTCACGCGACAAGGAGCCGGCGAGCTTGTGTGATCCGCCGTAGCACACCGCCTTGTTCGCGGCGCGGTCGATGTACAGCGGCACAAGGAACCCGAGGCCACTCTCTCGCGGGTTGAGGCCCCACATGCACGCGGCGTAGAGCAAGAGCATGCGCACCCGGTCGTCCTCGACGAGCTCGTTGATGATCTCGAGCGGCGACATCTCGGTCAGCCGCAATACCTCGCGCCCGGCGTCAGTGCGCTGGAATGCCTCGATCATGTCGATGGGGGCCATGGGCGGCAGGTACGTGCCGGGCGCGATGACGTCGTCGATGAGACGTCGCCACACCCGCATGGTGCGGCCGAATCGGTTGGCGTCGCGCTGGCTGAACTTGGCGATGGAGTCCTTGGTGTCCTCGATCTGGTTACACAGCATCACGCTCGTGCCATCACGGAAGACCGCGGCCGTCTGCGCGTTCGGCTTGACGAACGTGAGTCCGTGTTCGTCGAGATCGAAGTCGCGAAACAAAGGCATGTAGTCGGTCATCATGTGGTATACCGCGTGCGGGTTCGTGTAATAGCCGGGGAAGAGCGTCTCCTCGGTCGCGAGACCGCCACCGACTTCGTGACGGCGCTCGACGACGATCGTGCGCAGCCCCGCGCGTGCGAGATACGCAGCCGCAATCAGCCCGTTGGGTCCGCCCCCGACGATCGCGACGTCGAAGCGCGACCGATCGGGGAACTCGTCGAGGATGTGCTCCGTCGGCTCGATGCCGTAACCGGTGCGTACCATCACGCCACCTTCCCCTTCGTGCGTCCCTGTTCGGGCACGTACCACTCGGACGGGTACCACCAGCTCGCGGGCTCGACGACACCGTCTTCGATCAGGATGTGCATGAGGTTGTAGGGGACGGCCATCAGGCAGAGCCCGCCCGGATGCATGCTCTGACTGCACATATACAGTCCGTCGATCGGCGTGCGGTATCGCGCGAGCTCGGGGATGGGCCGCGCGCCGAACCACTGGTCCGCCGACTGCCGGGCTCCGTACCAGTTTCCGCCGGACATCCCGGCGTTGCGGAACTCCGAGTCGTAAGGCGTGTTGACGAACACATCGACGATGTTGTCGGAGTGCATGTTGGGTGCCATGCGCTCGATGAGCGACAACGCGGCGTCGACGATCTCCTGCTTGCGCCGGTTGCGGCCGTCGGGACCTTCCACGTCGTACTGCGGCGGCGGGCACTCCAGGTAGATCGGTGAGAGCACGTGGTAGCCCTCAGGAGCGCGCGTCGAGTCGTACTGATCGTGTGAGCAGATCATCATCGTGAGGTGCTCGGGCGTCAGTGACGCCGGGGTCTTCTTGTACGAGTACGCGTCGCGGGTCTGCGTATAGAAGAACTCCATCGAGTCGGCGGGACCGACGACACACGACGGGTACACCTCCTCGGGAAAGGCGTCGTCCCGGTCGTGGTACTTCGGCAGCTCCCGGCAGATGATCGACATCACGAACAGGCTTCCGCCCTTCAGCGACACGTCGGCGATGCTCTGGGCGAAGCCGGCGCCGATGTGCTGCGGGCCGACGAGGCGGAGGAACGTCTGCTTCACGTCGGCGCCCGAGATCACAGCCTTGCGTGCCCAGATCGTCTTCTCCGGGAACGACGCGTCCGCCGCCAGGCGAACACCTATCGCGCGCCCGTTGCGGACGATGATCTCCTCGACCGGCGAGTTCGTCAGGATCCGAGCACCGTGCGCGATGGCGCAGCGGATGATCGCGTGCGCGTAGGTGTGCATGCCACCGCGTGGCGAACCTCCCGAATAGCCGAACAGCATGACACCGCCGAGCGATGGCAACAGCATGCCGTCCCAGTTGGGGTGCGCTCCGCAATACCACGCGCCCATCGCGCTGACCACGCGCGACGGCTCCCAAGGCACGAATTCCTCGAGGAACTCGCAATAGCTCATGTCGAGCAGCCGGTCGGTCCAGATTTCGGGAACGTGCTTGCGGAACACCTGCCACCACGGAAGGTCCGCCTCGTCGATCTCGTGCTGTCGCGGGTGTGGCGGCGTCCAGAACAACGCCCGGAGCAGCTCGCGCATCGCCGGTTCCGGCAACGCGTCGAGCAATGCGCCCCCTCCGCCCCCTTCGGGGAAGTAGCGCGCCATGCTCTCCTCGGCGATGTCGGGACGCCAGCGGCTACCCATGTTGGCCGCGACGCCGTCGAGCGTCACGACGCCCGACATGGATGGGTAATAGACCATCCGCATCCCGTACTTCCAGAGTTCGAGCTGGTCGAAGCCGGGAGCGGCCCCGCCGTACAGATACGTCGCGTGCGGGTCGATGCGAAACCCCGGCCGCGGCTCGGTGTTCTCCTGGCCGCCCCCGCACTCGGGGCGCGCCTCGCACACCGCGACCGAAAGCCCCGACTTCGCCAGATAGGCGGCGATCGTGGAGCCGTTGTGACCCCCACCCACGATGACGACGTCGAAGGTTTCCTCGTGCATGGAGCCCCCTCTCGAGCCGAGTGCGGTCCCTTTTTGCGAGAGCGTCGACCCGGAACACCGGGCGCGCCAGGGCCATGCGTCACAACCAATGGCGACGCGAGCACCGATCGGGTCTTCCGCCTCGGTCGTCGCGTTATGCGCAGCGGTGTGTAATTCTCCGCGACACGAGGATTCCCGTTCCCGCGCAAGGCGCGCGTGACGTCTGCCCGGGGTGTCCGGGCCGCAGGCTGTGTACGATGCGCGCAACGGAAGCTGCGAGGCGTCGTATGACGATCACACGGAGCAGTACCTGTCGGCTGTGCACCGCGATGTGCCCGATCGTCGTGACGATCGAGGACGGGCGCGCGGTGACCGTGCACGGCGACCGGGACGCTCCGCTGTTCGAGGGTTACA
>DATMUX010000520.1:0-3517 GCA_035563695.1 Acidimicrobiia bacterium | reverse complement strand
CGACGAGGCCGCGCCGATGATCCTGCGCGCCTTGGAGACCGGCGAGATCCAAGGCAACGGGCCCTTCTACCCGCAGCCGCGTACGCCGATCCGGCCGCGGCCGGCGCAGTCGTTCACCGGTCGCACGTATTGCGTCGCAATGTCACCGGACTCCGTGCTCGCCGCCGCCGATCTCGGCGCCCGCATGGTGGTGTTCAGTCAACGGCCCTGGGAGGATCAAGCCGCGGCGATGGCCGTCTACCGCGAGCGGTTCGCCGACCGTCACGGCGCCGCCCCGCTCCCGCCCGTGACGTGTGACTTCCTGTACTGCGACACCGACGCGGCGCGCGCCGAGGACGTCGCCCGGCGTCACATCGCCGGGTACCTTACGCACGTCCTCGAGCACTACGAGATGGCCGGCGACCACTTCAGAGAGACCAAGGGTTACGACGCGTACGCCGGCGCGGTCGACGTGTTGCGCGCCCTCGGTCAGGAGAAGCTGTGCGACATGTACCTCGCCGTGCAGGCGTGGGGAACACCGCAGCAGATCCTCGAGCGGCTCCGGGCGCGCCGGGAGATCATCGGCGACTTCGATCTGACGTGCTGCTTCCGGTTCTCGGGCCTGCCGTTCGAGGACGCGAAGCGATCGATGCGGACCTTCGCGGCCGATGTGCTGCCCGAGCTCCACCGTTGGACCGCGACAGGCGTGGCCGCCGAGGGGTAGCGGCGCGCGGATTACGACGATCCGGCGCCTCTCGCGACTCCGGCGGGACTCGGTGCATTCTGACCCAGGCGACGCAACGGCGGCAGCGTCTTCGGCGGGTTGCGGCGCGGCGGCAAGGTGGCGAGCAGCTCGGTGGTCGCGTCGGTGACCCGTGCCACCGCCCGCTCGAAGGCATCATGATTCGCCGCCGACACCTTCTGCACGCCACTGATCTTGCGAACGTACTGGCGCGCGGCCGCTTCGATCTCTTCGGGTGTCGCGTCGGGCTCGAGTCCCCGCAAGGTGGTGATGTTCCGGCACATGCGCGCGACGGTACCTCGTGGCCGGGAACGAAGGAAACGAGAAGGGTGACGCATGTCACCCGCCGTCCGACGAATCCTGTGGCACAGTGACACGGATGACCTCGTACCGCGCGCCGTACGACAACGTTGTTCGAGGGGTCACGGTCTTCGCGGGCGGGATCCTGCTCGGTGTCGCGCTGCTGCTGTTCGGGATCGCGATCGCGGTCGATGTCGCGTTCATCCGACTGCTGTTCGTTGTCCTCGCGATCGGCGTCCTGGCGATCGTCGTCCTCTCCTATCTCTGGGCACCGAAGAGCTACCGCATCGCGCCGGGAGAGGTCGTGGTGGAGCGGCCCGCCGGCGCGCTGCGGTTCGCGCTCGACGCGCCGGTCGACGCGTGGCGCACCGATCGATTTCGGCGCAGCATCCGCACCGGAGGCAACGGCGGGCTCTTCGGCGCGTACGGCCTGTTCCGCAACGGTGACTTGGGGTCGTTCCGGACGTACGCGCGCCGATCGCGCGACTACGTGGTCGTACGCACCGCGTCCCAGACCGTCGTGTTCGGGCCGGACGATCCCGATCGATTCGCCGACGAGGTCCGCCGGGCGGCCACCCGCGCCTGACCGCCGGGCCGGCCGGGCGCCTTGCCGCCGGGGGTACTCTGAAATTGGTGTGCCGCGTCGGGCGGCCGGTCGATAAGCAGGGGTGGGACACCACCGCGATCCGGCTCCGCCCGATCTGGTTCGGCCCATCTCGAGCGGGTCCGGATTCGGCAGGCGATCCCCGAAGGGTGGTCGGCAACGGATGGATGCGCGGAGCGTCGTGTCGAGACGAGCGGAGGGCCGCGGTGCGCGGCGACGGCGCCTACCAGCGATCGTCGTCGCGGTTGCGGTGATGACGAGCGCGGCGGCCGCCATGACCGTCGATCTGCAGACACCGGCCGAAGGGGCCTTCATCAACCCCGCGTTGCTCGAAGTCTCGAACTCCTGCGCGCCGGCAACCAAGCCCGCGTCGACGACGCACCTCGTGTTCTGGGGCTCGGGCCTCACGGCGAACACGACCTACCTGATGCTCGATCAACCGTTCAACTATCTGGGTCCGAACGGTGTGAGCACGACGACCGACGCCGCGGGCACCTTCACGCTGGGCGTCGACTACGCGCCGCAGATCGACGCGCAGGGCTACGACCTCGTGCGGCTCTTCGACCCGTTCGGACGTCAGCCGGCGGTGCGTCCCATCCGCACGTCGCGTCCCGGCGATGCGCCCTGCCCGACGACCACGCCGCCACCTTCGCCCTGCGTCTCGTTGCAGAACGACGTCGTCGTGTCGGCATCGGGCGTGCTCAGCTACCTCGGGGCGTCCGTCGACACCTATCCGACCGACTGGTACGTCGACTACCCGGGCGCGGGCCAGTCGCCGGCGCCGTTCGCCAGCAGCGCCGTCTCCGGCTCCGGCGTGCAGGCGACGATCACCGCGTCGAGCCTCGCACCCGGCACGTACTCCATCACCGCGCGATCGCGAAGTCCGCGGCTCGCGGCGCTCGACGTCTACGAGACGTTCCCGATCACGGTGTGCGCGCCGCCGAACAGCACGACCACGACCCTGCCGACCACGCCCACGACCCCGCCGCCGACGCCGGGCACGCCGCGGCTGAGCATCGATCCCAGCACCGGTCCCGGCGGGTCGGTGGCGACGGTCACCGGCACCGGATTCGCACCCGGCGCCACCGTCGTCGTCGCGTGGACGCCCGGGCTCGGATCGGCACCGGCCGTCGCCGACGCGAGCGGCCACTTCGTCGTCTCCCTGCTGGTGTTCGCCCACGATCAGATGGGACCGCGGCTCGCGTTCGCCCTCGGCTACCCGCCCGCGGTGAGCGTCGGGTATCTGGTCGGCGCCAACCCGGCGGGCCCTCCGAGCGCGGATTCGCTGATCTTCCGCCAGTAACGAGCGCACGCGGCGCGCGCCATGCTGCGCGCGCGCCGGATCACACATACTCAGGAACCTCACAGAAGGTTCTTAGCTATCCGTCGACTCCTGTCTGTTGACTGTGAGGTAGTTCGACGGAAGGTACGTCATGAACCTGAAGCAAGCGGCCCGTCGCCTCGGTGTCCACTACCAGACGGCCTACCGCTACGTGCGGTCGGGCCGGCTCGCGGCGGTGCGGGTCGGCGCCACCTACGAGATCGCGGAACACGCGATCGAACAGTTCATCGCCCAGACCGAAGCCGCCCAGCGGTCGCCGCGGGTGCTCGAGCAGCCCGAGTCGCTGGCTGCCCTCGGGACGCGCGGCCTCCTGCACGACGCCCGAGCCGCGTACTCAGCAATGGCGCTGAGTCCGGCCGGCGTCTTCGACGTGGTGGCCGACGGGTTGGCCCGCGGTCTGGGCGATCTCGTTGTCGTGCGCGCGGTCTCCGACATGGGATGCCTCGTACCGTGCGCGGTCCGGCACGCTGATCCGCGCCGGCTGAGCGTCGCATGGACGCAGGTCGAGACGCTGGCGCGTACGGCGAGTGAGCACCACGAGCGCGTGGCG
>DATMUX010000519.1:0-4286 GCA_035563695.1 Acidimicrobiia bacterium | reverse complement strand
CGGGTGACGAACAACGGGATCACCTTCTCGGGGAATTGGTAGGGCCCGTAGTTGTTGGCACAGTTCGTGATCGTGATCGGCAGCCCGAAGGTCTCGTGGTACGCGCGCACGGCGTGGTCGCCGCCGGCCTTCGACGCGTTGTACGGAGTGCGGGGACGGTACGGCGACGTCTCGGTGAACCGCTCGTCGGTGTCGAGTGCGAGATCGCCGTAGACCTCGCACGTCGAGACGTGATGGAGCCGTGCGACACCGGCCCGCCGGGCGGCTTCGCACAACGTCTGCGTGCCGACGACGTTCGTGCGGAAGAACGCACCGGGATTCGTGATGGCATACGAGTTGTGCGACTCGGCCGCGAAGTTGACGATGACGTCGATGCCGTGGCCGCGCAGCGCGGCTTCGACGGCCTGCAGGTCGGCGATGTCGGCGTGCACGAAGTCGTGCGGTACGCCGTCGAGGCTCTCGCGAACGCCGGCGTACGTGAGGGCGTCGAGCACGACGATGGGATCCGACGGGCGCGCCTCGGTCCACCACCGTACGAAGTTCGACCCGATGAAACCGGCGCCACCGGTAACGAGCAGCCTCATGTGCGCAGCGGCCAGCGCGGCCGGGCGTACTCGGCGATCTCGGCGCGCTTCGGGTTCGCGCGGTCGCGGTCGGAGAGCTCCGGCCGGCTGATGCCCCAGTCACCCGCGATCTCGGGGTCGTCCCAGGCCACGCCCAGCTCGTCGGCGGCGTTGTAGTAGCCGTCGACGAGATACGTGATGGTCATGTCGGTCAGCGATGCGAAACCGTGTGCGACCCCCGGGGGGATGAACACGCCGAGGTGCTCGTTCGTGCCGTCGCCGGCAACACCGAGGTCGAAGCACTCCGTCGTGCCCGCCGAGGGGCTCCCGACCCGCAAGTCGTGCAGCACGACGCGCGCCCGGCCGAACGGCACGTACCAGTAGTCGGCCTGGTGCAGGTGATAGTGCAATCCGACGATGCACCCGGCGGCGCGGTCGGCTCGATTCGCCTGGATCATCTCGCGCCCGCTCGGAATCCACTCGCGTCGATACGTCTCGACGAAGATCCCGCGCTGGTCGCCGTGAACGGTCGGCTGCACATGCTGCACGCCGACGATCAGCGTGCTCTCGCGAACGGTGGCCATCGCTACTCCAGATCGGCGCGGGAATGATCCCCGAGCATCAAGCGGGTCGCCTTCGGTCGTTCGCCGGTGCGGAACACCTCGACGTCACGGCCGAGCAATGAGTCGTGGATGCGGTGCACACCGACGATGCGGCTGCGATCGAGCACGACGGAGTGCTCGATCTCGGCATCGCACAGCTCGCAGTCGGCGCCGATCGACGTGTACGGCCCGACGTACGTGTCGAGCAGCCGTGTACCGGCTCCGATGATCGCGGGACCACGCACGACCGAGTTCTCGAGACGAGCACCGGCTTCGACGATGACCCGACCTTCGACGCGGGAACGTTCGTCGACGAGCCCGTCGATCCGTGACTCCAAGGTGTCGAGCACGAGGCGGTTGCAGTGCAGCAACGGGTCCTTCTTGCCGGTGTCGATCCACCAGCCTTCCAGGATCGTGTGCGCCACGGGGTGACCCTGATCGATCAGCCACTGAATGGCGTCGGTGATCTCGAGCTCGCCACGCGCCGACGGCTCGATCGCCCGCACCGCGTCGTGAATGTGCCCGTCGAAGATGTACACGCCGACCAGCGCGAGATCCGACGGCGGCTCCGAGGGCTTCTCCACCAGTCGCGTGATGTGGCCGGTGGCGTCGACCGCGGCCACACCGAATTGCCGCGGATCGTCGACGTGGGCGAGGAGTATCTGCGCCACCGGAACCGTATGGTGCCGGGCGCCGAGCTCGGGCTGACTCGTGCGCCGCCGCTCGAAGTCGTCGACGAACGACTTCAGGCTCTGCTGCAGCATGTTGTCGCCGAGATAGACGACGAAGTCATCGGTCCCGAGAAAGTCGCGTGCGATCAGCACGCAGTGCGCGAGTCCGAGGGGCTGCTCCTGGGGAATGAAGGTGAACTCGACGCCGAACTGCGATCCGTCTCCCAAGGCGTCCTGGATCTCGGCGCCCGTGCTATCGGTCGAGACCACCACGCCGATCTGCTTGATGCCCGCCGCCGCCATCTGGTCGACCACGTAGAAGAGAATCGGCTTGTTGGCGATCGGTACGAGCTGCTTGGCGCTCGTGTGCGTGATCGGCCGCAGCCGCGTGCCGGCTCCGCCGGCGAGTATCAGGCCCCTCATGGACCGATCAATCTACCAGTCCGGGCCCGGGGGCGGTTCGGTCTCCGGGCCGGCGGCGCATCACGGCGCGGGCGTGTTCTATCGTCCGGGCATGGCCGACGAGCTCGCCCGCGCCGACAACTGCGACCTCTGCGAGGCGGCGCGCATCACGCCCTGGTTCCACGAGGACGACATCTGCTGGATCGCGGAGTGCGAGATCTGCGCCGTGCCCATGGTCGTGTGGCGCGGGCACGGCGTCGACCCGCCGCCCGACCATCTCGACCACATGCACGAGCGCCTCGCCTGGGTCGTCACCGAGCACTTCGAGTTCGAGCACTACGTCGACGACAACATGCGCAACATCCCCGACCACTATCACGCACACGCCCGCCCGAAGGGCGGCTTCTTCGGTCACGGCCTGAAGCGCAAGGCGGCGCCGACAGAAGGCGCGTGACCGGCTACGTCTTGACCGTCGACCTCGGGACCTCGGGCCCGAAGGTCGCGCTGTTCTCCTTCGACGGCGCATTCGTCGACGGCGACTTCACGCCCGTCTCCCTCGACGTGCTCCCGGGCGGCGGTGTGGAGCAGTCACCCGGCGCGTGGTGGGACGGCATCGTCGCGGCGACGCAGCGGCTCGTCGCGCGGGGGGCCGTTTCGATCGACGAGATCGCCGCGATTGCGGTGACGGCGCAATGGTCGGGCACGGTTCCGGTCGATCGCGAGGGCACACCGTTGCACGACGCGATCATCTGGATGGACTCACGCGGTGCCGACGTGACACGCCGTGTCGTCGGCGGCCGGGTACGAGTGCAGGGCTACGAGCCGCGCAAGCTGCGTACCTGGATCTCGCGCACCGGTGGCGCACCCGCACTCTCGGGCAAGGATTCGATCTCCCACATCCTGTGGCTGCAGGCGGAACGGCCCGAGCTCTCGCGCGCGACGTGGAAGTACCTCGAGCCGAAGGACTGGCTCAACCTGAAGCTCACCGGCCGTTGCGCGGCGACGCACGACTCGATCGTGTTGCACTGGGTCACCGACAACCGCGATCGCGCGCACATCGACTACGACCCGGAGCTGTTGCGCCTCGCGGGCCTCGACCGCGCGCAGCTGCCCGATCTCGTGCCCGCGACGTCGGTGCTCGGGCCTCTGACCGAGCTCGCGGCGAAGGAGCTCGGCGTGCCGGTCGGCATTCCCGTCGTGGGTGGCACGCCCGATCTCCAGTCGGCCGCGATCGGTTCGGGCGCGGTGCGCGACTTCGACGGGCATCTCTACGTAGGCACGTCGTCGTGGCTGACCTGCCATGTTCCGTTCAAGAAGACCGACCTCTTCCACGGCATCGCCTCGTTGCCGTCGCCCCTGCCGGGGAAGTACTACGTCGCCGACGAGCAGGAGGTCGCGGGCGGGTGCCTCGACTGGCTGCGTGATCACGCGCTCGAGACCGGCGACGACTTCGCCGCGCTCGACACGATGGCCGAACGGGTTCCGGCCGGGAGCAACGGCGTCATCTTCACGCCGTGGCTGAACGGCGAGCGCACACCCGTAGACGACCACACGCTGCGCGCGGGCTGGCACGATCTCTCGCTCGCGACGACACGCGCCGAGCTCGTGCGCTCGGTGCTCGAAGGCGTCGCCTACAACAGCCGTTGGCTGCTGGGCACCGTCGAACGCTTCGTCGGCCGCCCGTTCCCGTGGTTGCACTTCGTGGGCGGCGGCGCGCAGTCGCGCCTGTGGTGCCGGATCATGGCCGACGTGCTCGATCGTGAGATCCGGCAAGTGGAGCATCCCATCCGCGCGAACGCCCGCGGCGCGGCGCTGCTCGCGGGGATCGCGCTCGAGCGAGTCGCCCTCGACGATCTCGCCCGCAACGTGCGCGTCCTCGAGACGTTTCGGCCCGACGCAGGTAACCGCGCGGTCTACGACGACCGCTACCGGGAGTTCCGCACCCTGCACAAGCAGACGGCCCGGAGGACGAAGCGCCGTGCCGGACACTGATCCCGTGCGACTGCGCGACGACTTGTTCCCGATGCGCCGGTGGGGCTTGCCCCGTG
>DATMUX010000518.1:0-4466 GCA_035563695.1 Acidimicrobiia bacterium | reverse complement strand
CTCGTCGTCGTGGACCGCGGCCCGCTCGCCCGGCGCGCCCCTGGAGCTGTACACGAGCCTGTTCCCGGTGAACGCGCTCGTCACGGCGGCCGACTGGCTCTGGGCGCAGGTCCCCACGCGGTTCCCCGACATCAAGATCGCGTTCTCGGAGGGCGGCATCAGCTGGGTGCCGATGTTGATCGACCGCATCAGCTACGTGCTCGACCACTCGGCGGTCGGATCGCACGGCTGGGACGATCCGAGCGTCTCGCCGGTCGACGCCCTGCGCCGCAACTTCTGGTTCTGCACGATCGACATCGGCTCGACGTTCGCGTTGCGCGACCACATCGGCATCGATCACATCTGCTTGGAGAGCGACTACCCGCACGCCGACAGCACCTGGCCCGACACGCAGCCGAACGCCGTCGCCGGCCTGCGCGACGTACCCGACGACGTGATCCGCAAGGTCACCTGGGAGAACGCGTCGAAGCTGTTCCGCCACCCCGTGCCGCGGGAGTTGCAGACGCCGTGAGCGCGCTCGATCTTCTCATCCACAACGGCACGGTCGTCGACGGCACGGGTTCACCGGCGCGGCGCGCCGACGTCGGCATCCGTGACGGCCGGGTCGTCGCGGTCGGCGATGTCGACGAGACCGCGACGCGATCGATCGACGCCGACGGTCTCGTCGTCGCGCCCGGGTTCGTCGACCTGCACACCCACTACGACGCGCAGCTGCTGTGGGATCCCACCGCCAGCCCGTCGCCGATGCACGGCGTCACGACGGTCTTCGGCGGGAACTGCGGCTTCGCGCTCGCGCCCGGCGGCAACCGGCACGTCGACTATCTGTCGCGGCTCATGGCGCGCGTCGAAGGCATCCCCCTGCCCGCGCTGCAGCAGGGCGTGCCGTGGGACTGGACGACGTTCGCCGAGTACGCGGACCGGGTCGCGGCGAGCGGCATCGGCGTGAACGCCGGGTTCCTCTGCGGGCACTCGGTGTTGCGGCGCGTGGTCATGGGCGACCGCGCGGTCGGCGAGGCCGCGACCGACGACGAGCTCGCGGCGATGACCCGGCTGCTGCACGAGTCGCTCGACGCGGGCGCGATCGGGTTCTCGTCCTCGCAGGCGCCGACGCACAACGACGGCGACGGCAATCCCGTGCCGTCGCGCGCGGCGACGCGCGCCGAGATGCTCACCTTGGCCGGCGCGGTCGCGGCCCATCCCGGGACCCAGCTCGAGCTGATCATTCCGGGATGCCTCAACGGCTTCACCGACGACGAAGTCGATCTCATGACCGGGATGTCGCTCGCGGCCGGGCGCCCGCTCAACTGGAACGTGCTCGGCGTCGCCGCCGGCGGGAACCACGAGCACCAGCTCGAAGCGGGAACCCGGGCCGCGCAACGGGGCGGACGCGTCGTCGCCCTGACGCTGCCGCAGGGGATGCGCATCCGCCTCTCGTTTCTCACGGGTTTCGTGCTCGACGGTCTCCCGGGCTGGCGGGAGACGTTCGCCCTGCCGATCGAAGAACGCATGCGAGCCCTCGCCGACCCGCAGACCCGGGCCCGCCTCGACGAGCGAGCCCATTCGCCCGAGGCGGGCGTGCTTGCGAACCTGGCTCGCTGGGAGCGCCTCGAGATCATCGAGGGCTTCACGCCCGCGACCCGTGCGCTGGAGGGCCGCAAGATCGGCGAGATCGCGCGCGAGCGCGGGGTGGCCCCGTTCGACGCGTTGTGCGACACGGTCGTCGCCGACGAGCTCCGCACCGGCCTGCGCCCCGACTTCGGCGGTCCCGAGCCCGACGACGTGTGGAAGATGCGCGCCGAAGTGTGGCGCGACCGGCGCGCGGTGATCGGCGGGTCCGACGCGGGCGCGCACCTCGACATGATGTGCGGCGCGAGCTACTCGACGTTCGTCGTCGGCGACGCGGTGCGCGCCGGTTACGTATCGCTCGAGGAGGCCGTGCACCTGTTGAGCGACGTCCCGGCGCGGCTGTACGGCCTGCGCGACCGCGGGCGCATCGAGGCGGGCGCGCATGCCGACGTCGTGCTGTTCGACCCGGCCGAGGTCGGGCCGGCGGGGGAGCGCACCCGCGACGACCTGCCGGGCGGCGCGAGCCGCATCGTCGCCGAATCGCGCGGTATGCACCACGTGCTCGTCGCCGGTACCGAGATCGTGCGCGACGGCGCGTACACGGGCGCGACCCCCGGAGTCGTGTTGCGCGCCGGGCGCGACACCCAGACCGTTGATCCCAAGGAGCATTGATGTACACCGACGAGACGTCTGCAGAATCCGACATCCTTCTGCAGCGAGTGTTCACGCCGGCATGCGCGAACGATCCGCACAGTGTGTATCCGGAGCTCCACGAGCAATGTCCCGTCGCGCGCACCGTCTCGCCGTTCGGAGGCGGGTACGGCGTCACACTGTCGCGCTACGACGACGTGCTCTGGGCGCTGAAACACCCCGAGGTGTTCTCGTCGAAGGACGTCGTCAAGGTCGGCAATGACGTTCCGTTGCTCCCGCTGTCGGTCGATCCGCCCGATCACGCCAAGTACCGCCGGCTGCTCGACCCGCAGTTCTCGCCCAAGCGGATGGCCGAGCTGGAGCCCGAGGCGCGCCGGCTCGTGAACGACATCATCGATGACTTCGCGAGCCGCGGCGCCTGCAACTTCCACGAGGAATTCGCGACGCCGCTGCCGTCGACGATCTTCCTCGCGCTCATGGGTCTTCCGCAGGAAGACCTGCCCGACTTCCTCCGCTGGCGCGACGACACGATCCGTCCGCAGGGCGCGACCGTCGAGGAGACCGAGGCCAAGCGGATTGCCGCCGGCCAGGCGATCGAGGACTACTTCCAGCGCGCCATCGCGGAGAAGCAGCGCAACCCCGACGACCGGCTCCTCAGCACGGTCGTGCACGGTGAGGTCGACGGGCGGCCGCTCACGCACGACGAGCTGATCGGCATCACGCACCTGCTGCTGCTCGGCGGTCTCGACACCGTGACCGCCACGCTCGACTGCATGATCGTCTACCTGGCGCGGCATCCCGAACGCCGGCAGGCGCTGGTCGACAACCCGTCGATCGTGTCGGGCGCGATCGAGGAGATGCTGCGCTACGAGACGCCCGTGATGATGGTGCCGCGCGTCGTCGCCCAGGACACCGAGATCGGCGGTGTGGAGATCCGGGCCGGCGACGGCGCGACGTTGCTGATCGGTGCCGCGAACTGCGACGCGCGCGAGTTCGATCACGCCAGTGAGGCGCTCTTCGACCGTGAGGCCAACCGTCACCTCGCGTTCGGCGGCGGGCCGCACCGTTGCCTCGGTTCGCACCTTGCCCGGCTCGAGCTGCGCGTTGCGATCGAAGAGTTCCACCGGCGCATTCCCGAGTACTCGCTCGCGCCCGACGCGCAGATCGACTTCTCGCCGGGAATCCGCCAGGCCGAGGACGTTCGGCTGCGCTTCCCGGCGTCGGCCCCGGCCTCGTAGCATCCCGTCCGTGCGCGCGGCCGTCCTGCGGGCTATCGGCGAATCCTTCGCGGTCGACGATCTGCGGCTGCGCGCCCTCGGCGGGAACGATGTGCACGTGCAGGTCGCCGCGAGCGGCGTGTGCCGTTCCGATCTGTCGATCCAAGACGGCACGATCCCGCACCCGCTGCCGGCGGTGCTCGGGCACGAGGGTGCCGGCGTCGTCATCGAGACGGGCGAGAACGTCACGAGCGTCGATCCCGGCGACCACGTGGTGCTCTCGTGGGTCGCACCGTGTCGCGGCTGCTTCTACTGCCTGCGCGGCCACCCGGAGCTGTGCGAGCACGGTCTCGACCACGCGTTCGCGATGCCCTACGCGACCGCCAGCGACGGCACGCCGCTGCTCGCCGCGTTCGGGACGGCCACCTTCGGCGAGCAGACGATCGTTCCCGATCGCGCGTGCGTGAAGATCGATGCCGGCTTCCCGCTCGCGCTGGCCGCACTCGTGGGCTGCGGCGTGGTGACGGGTGTGGGCGCCGTCTGCAACAGCGCTCGCGTCGAGCCGGGCGCGAGCGTCGCGGTGATCGGTTGCGGTGGTGTCGGCCTCGCGGCCATCCAGGGCGCACGGCTCTCGGGTGCGTTCCCGATCATCGCCGTCGACCGCGTGCCGGCCAAGCTGGACCTCGCTCGGAGCTCGGGGGCGAACGAGACCGTCGACGCATCGTCGACCGATCCCGTCGCAGCCGTGCGCGATCTCACCGACGGCCGCGGTGCCGACTACGTGTTCGAAGTCGTCGGTCGCTCCGACACGATCCGCGCCGCGTTCGACATGACCCGCCGCGCGGGAACGTGCACGATCGTCGGTGCGGGCAGCTTCGACGATCCCGTGCAGTTCGGCGCGATGCAGCTCATGGTCGACGCCAAGACCGTGCGCGGCTGCGTGTACGGCTCCACCGATCCGGCCCGCGACTTCCCGGCGATCGTCCGCCTGCAACAGGCCGGGCGCCTCGACCTCGAGGGCCTCATCACCCG
>DATMUX010000517.1:0-4133 GCA_035563695.1 Acidimicrobiia bacterium | reverse complement strand
CGCGTACCTCCGACGCCGCTGCGACGAAGGCAAAACCAAGACCGAAGCCATCCGCTGCCTCAAGCGCTACGTCGCTCGCGAGCTCTTCGCCCATCTCCCACGGCCAACGCTTGCTTGACGGCACCTAGGAGCATCAATCTGGCGCGGGTGTCGGGCCGTGCTCGCCTCTGCGAGAATGTCAAGGATGCGAGCAGAGCTGCCGGTGCTCACTGTGGCCGACGCGGAGGGGTGGGCGCGTTGGCTCGACGAGCATGACGGGCAGGGCGACGGGATATGGCTGACCTTGGCCAAGAAGGGAACCACCGAACCGACCCGCCTGACATATGAGGATGCTCTCGCCGAGGCGATCTGTCACGGATGGATCGACGGGCAACTCGCCAAAGGCGACGCCGGGACCTTTCGGCGCAAGTTCACGCCGCGAAAGCCGGGGAGTGCCTGGTCGAAGCGAAACGTCGCCCTTGCCGTCACGCTCACGAAGGAAGGTCGAATGCGACCGACCGGCCTCGAAACGGTGTCGAGAGCCAAGACCGACGGCACGTGGCATGCCGCCTACCAGGGCCAGGCAACGATCGAGGTCCCGCAGGATCTGGCCGCCGCTCTCGCCGACGACCCGGCGGCGAACGCAATGTTCGACCGGCTGAGTGCGGCCAACCGGTTCGCGGTGCTCTACCGGGTGACCACGGCCAAACGTGCCGACACGCGGCGGCGGCGGATCGAACAGTTCGTTGCCATGCTCGCTCGCGGAGAGACCATCTACCCGCAACGAGCGAACCGCCCCGCCGGCAGCGCGCACAGCACCAAGCGCGAAAAGGGCCGCGCATAGTCGGCGATCTGTCGTCGCGCTGACAATCACGATCGACCCGAGGTGACATCGGTCTCGCCGCGCCCGACACCGGTGTCGAGCTGCTCGTGCTCCGCTTCCATGCGATAGGGACCCCGAACCGCGTGCAGAACGATGCGGCGGTCAGATGCCGAGGATCTTGTCGTGGTAGAGGGCGCGACAGTGCTGCTCTTGCTGCGGGTCGATGGCGGGCGCCGGCAGCGCGGGCGGTGTGAGGTAGGTCGGGTGCGAGAAGTCGAAGAACTCGGTCATGGGCGCGGCGAGCGCGTCGCGGCGCGTGAGCGCCGGCAGGCCGAAGCGACGTTCGATCGTGCGCAGGATGCTCGTGTGGTCGTGGACCGTCGTGGAGACGAATCCGGGGCGTGACCAGGGCGAGACGACGAGCACGGGAACCCGCACGCCGTACCGGTCGAACACGAGACCATGTGGGCCACCGATCGGCGCGATGCCGTCGGGTGCAGGCGCGGCGGGCGGCGCTACGTGGTCGTAGTAGCCGCCGTGCTCGTCCCACGTCTGGAAGAACGCCGAAGTCGGCCAGTTCGGGCTCCGCATCAGGGCCGTGATGACGCGCGCGCTGAGCTGCTGGCCGCGTTGAGGGTTCGCAGGTGGATGCTCGTCGTTCTCGACGTCGACGCTCCCGATGAACGACGGCTCGATGAACGCGACCTGCGGGAGTCGGCCGGCGCGCGCGTCGGCGAAATAGTCTTCGATCGATTGGAGGTGGCCGGCGCCGTGCTCGCGTACGTACGCGAACAGCAGGCGCTCGACCGAGATGCCGGAGTCGTAGATCTTCCACGTGACGTGCGCGGCATCGAGCTCCTGGAAGATGGTCTTCTGCGGCCAGCCATTGCCGGTCGGCAACGTGTTGTCGATGTGGCCGAATGACGTGCCCGCGACCAGGTAGTAGCGATTGGGGTAGGTCGGACCCGGCACCGACGCGAAGTAGCGGGCGCCGATCCCGAAGGTGCGCGCGACCGCGTAGTAGAAGGGCAGATCGGTCGCGTCGTACCGCGCCATCGTCCGCGCGCCGCGCGGATCGGTCGGATCGACGTTGGCCTTCGTGAATCCGTCCATCCGGCCGTGGTCGATCTCGTCGTGTACGGGACCCCAATCGTGGTTGAGATCGGCGGTCTCGCACATGTTCGGATTGTGGAACGCCACGATAGGAGCGTTGATTGCGTCGCGCGGATCCGGATTGGCCTGCGGTCCGGTGCTCGTGGGGTCCAAGTTCGCGAAGTAGCTGTCGAACGAGCGGTTCTCCTGCATCAGCACGATCAGGTGATCGAGGCGGCGCAGCCCGACCTCGGGCGGTACCGTCGAGGTCGCCGCCGGTCTCGCCGACGCGGCCGGCGCCGATCGAGCCGCCGAATTCTTCGCACCACCGCTGCTGCACGCGGTGAGCACCACGATGCACGCACACGTCCCCGTCCATTTGCGCATCCCGCATTCTGGCCCGTACCGGCACCGGCCGACCAGGCGATCCGCGCCCGCACCTCGGCGCGAACGGCTAGTTCGGTATCCGGAGCCAGAGCGTCAGGCCGTACTTCACGCCGCGGGTGACGGAGGTGCTGCGGTGCGGGTGCGTGACCAGGGACGGCCACGCAACGAGATCGCCCACCGCGACCGCGGCGTTGTCCCACGACTGGCGCGGGAACTCGAGCGCACCGCCCGAGTATCCCGTGTTGAGGCGCACCGACGCGCTGATCTGCGCGACATCGTGGTGGAGCGGGAGGTTCGACACCTCGGTGCCGGCCACGTACTTGATGACGAACGCGTCGTGGAGCCCGTTCCACGCGATCTCGGGCCACACCTCGCGCCAGCGCGGGAACACGGAACGGGCAAGGTGATCCTCCACGTGGGCGAACAGTCCCGGATGCAGCACGCGCAACGACACCTCGAGCCCGGGCACCGGGTCGTCGACGTCACTGCCCCAGTCGCCCGCGACCTCGGCGGCCCGGATCAGGTCGAGGCACATCTCGGGAGTCCAGAAGCCGGTGCTCAGGATCTCGGGTGCGACCACCTCGGCCGGCTGCGCGGCGCGCGTTCCGCGCGCGTAGTCGACGACCATGTCGAACTCGGCGGGGCGCGGCAGGTCGTCGATACCGCCGATGACGACGGCCGGGGTGGTCCCGGTCGCCGTTGCGATGATGCCGTCGCCGACCGCGACCGCGTCGGTTCCCGTGCCGTCGCGGACGAGGAACAGCTCGGCGAACACGTCGAGCTCGAGGTCGGCACCACCGAGGTACGCGCGCGCCAGCGAGTCGGCGTCGCCGCGGCCGAGCGCGCCGAGGGCGGCGGGCGGTCCGATCACCGCGGGTGCCACGTAGCGGTACGGAGTCGGCGCCTCGACCGGCGGTGCGCTGCCGCACGGTTCGGGTGAGGCCGCGAGCACGACCCGCGCGTCGAGCGCCGCGTAGATCGCCTCGACCTGGGCGGGATCGACGGTGCCGGTCCCCGGCGGCACGACGCACACGAGATCGTCGCGGATGCCGGCCACCGCCGCGGCGAGCTCACCGCCACCGGGGAGCTCGACGAAGCGCACGGTCACGGCCGGGCACCGTACCGCGCGAGTCCGGAGTCGCCCACGACTCGCGCGACGACGGCGGGTCGGCGCGCCGCGGCTACGAGCGCCGGCGACGCAGGCCGTGCTCGCGCATGAGCTCGTCGAAACGCTCCCACCGCAGGTGCACCGCGTTCGGGCTGTGGCCGGGAGCCCACGCGATCGAGCCGCGGCTCACGAGCAACTCTCCGAGCTTCTCGCCGTCACTGCGCACGACGAACCGGACGTCGCTGTTGAGCACGACCTTCGGCGGAATCTCGACGTCGATGTCGTGTGTAGGCATGGCTCGACGGTACAAGTGATCATCGGTCGGGGCGCGCATGGCCGGGCCGGCGCCCGTGTCAGCCCGACTTCCCGGCCGTCGCCGGTGGCGTCGGGGGCGGTGGCGACGGTTTCGTCGGCGGTGTCGGCGGTGTCGTCTCGGGTGTCGTCGGTGGGGACGTCGGCTCGGGCGACGGTGGTGCCGTCACCGGCGCGCCCTCCGGCGGCGCCGTCGGTGCCGGCGATCCCGAGGAGCCGCCCGACGAACCGCGCGATCGGCGGGTCGATCCGGAGTCGGCGCCGCTCGACGAGCTGTCACCGAAGCTGTACTGCAGACGGCCGAGCGATGCGAGATTGTCCGTCGACGGGTGCGTCCGGCCGACGGGTCCGGCCGCGAAGACGCGCAGCAGGTTCTCGGTGATGCGCTGGACGATCGGATCGGGCCGGAACGGCTTGTCGGCGGGGCAACCG
>DATMUX010000516.1:0-5038 GCA_035563695.1 Acidimicrobiia bacterium | reverse complement strand
ACGAGTCCGATCACCCCGCCCCCGCGCCCTCGGCCGATCCGGTGTGCACACGGTGGATGGAATGGACCAATGCCCGATGTGCAGCAAATCACAGTGTGACCCTTGTCACTGTGTCGCCCGGACTTCTGAAGATCACAGCGGCGGGATACCGAGAGAACTGTCCAGACGGGACTTTGAACTGCCGGCTGCAAATTGGTCGCCTCGCCGGCGGGGAGTCAATGGCGAACCCGACGTCACCCGAGCTGAAGTACAGCGTAGGAGTTGACGATGTCGGTCCGCCCGTATGTTCCGCCGGCCCCATCCGGCACGACGTGGGGTTCCCCCACTCGCCGCCGGGGACTCCGCCTCGGAACTCGCCTAACCGCAACCAGTGCGGTGGTCGCGCTCGGTCTCGCGCTCAGCGCCGCGCCGAGCCACGCGTCCACGTCCTACGACCCCGCGTCCGATCCGTATTCGATGGCCAACATCGACTCGATCATCGGGGCGAACGCGTGGTGGGACGCCGGGTACACCGGCGCGGGCGTCGACGTCGCTCTCATCGACACAGGTGTGACCCCGGTCGAGGGCCTGGCGACCGCGGGCAAGGTCGTGAACGGCCCCGACTTGTCGTTCGAATCGCAGGCTCCGAATCTCGCGAACCTCGACACCAACGGTCACGGAACCTTCATGGCCGGTCTCATCGCCGGACACGATTCCGCCCTCAGCGCGCCCTATTCGGCTGCGCCCGCGTCGCAGTACCGCGGCGTTGCCCCCGACGCCCGCATCGTGAACGTCAAGGTCGGATCCGCCGACGGCGGCGTCGACGTGTCTCAGGTGATCGCCGCGATCGACTGGGTCGTGCAGCACAAGAACGACAACGGGATGAACATCCGCGTCCTGAACCTGTCGTACGGAACGAACTCGACGCAGGACTCCGGATCGGATCCGCTGTCGTATGCGGCCGAACAGGCATGGAAGGCCGGCATCGTCGTCGTTGCCGCGGCCGGCAACACCGGCTACCAGACGGGCGCGGGCGCGCCCGGTCTCGCCGACCCCGCGTACAACCCCTACGTGCTCGCGGTCGGCGGATACGACACGATGGGCACCGCGAGCACGAGCGACGACACCGTCGGCGCTTACTCGGCCAGTGGCACCGGTTGTTGGGGATGCCGCCACCCCGACCTCGTGTCGGCCGGCTCGCACCTCCAGGGTCTGCGCGTGCCGAACAGCTACATCGACGCGACGTACCCACAGGCCGCGCTCGGCGACCGCTACTTCCGCGGGTCGGGCACGAGCGAGGCCGCGGCGATCACGTCGGGTGCGGTCGCGCTGATCCTGCAGAAGTACCCCACGTTGTCGCCGGACGGAGTCAAGAACCTGCTCCGCAAGAACGCGCTGCGACCGTCGTATTCGAGCTCGTGGACGTCGACATCCACCGGCAGTGGTGAGTTGTCACTGCCCAGAATTGCGACCGCGTCGCCGAACTGGTCGTACGCGCAGTGGTGGTTGACGCCCTCGACCGGTACGGGCAGCCTGGAAGCCGCGCGCGGCTCCGACCACCTCACCGCCGACGGCGTCACACTTACCGGCGAGCAGGACATCTTCGGCCAGCCGTTCAACTCCTCGGCGATGGCCGCGGCGGAAGCGACCGCGTCGAGCTGGAACGGTGGCGTGTGGAACGGCAGCACCTGGACCGGCTCGACATGGTCGGGAAGCACATGGTCGGGCAGCACCTGGTCGGGCAGCAGCTGGTCCGGCTCGAGCTGGTCCGGTCACAGCTGGTCGGGCTCGACGTGGTCCGGCCACACATGGTCCGACGCCAACTGGTCGGGAAGTAGCTGGTCGGGCTCGACCTGGTCCGGTCACTCCTGGTCCGGCGGGGACTGGAGCTGACGGGCCGACCGGCACGTCACCGGCGAGGCCGGAGGGAACCCATGCGACAACTGCGTGCGCTCGTGGTCGGCCTGTGGCTACTGGCTTTCATGTTGTGGGGGTTGACCGCGCGACTTCCCTCGGCGAACGGTCCGGACCCGGCGCTGTACAGGGCGCTGATCGTCGCCGCGCTGTTCGGCGGCGCCGAGGTCTTCGTCGTTCACGTGAAGATGCGCAAGGACGCCCACACGTTCTCCTTCGGCGAGATCGCACTCGTGGTCGCGTTGTTCGCGTGCGATCCCCGGATCGCGGTAATCGCGGCCGCGGTCGGCGCGGCCGTCGCGTTGGCCGCGTACCGAGGGCAACGGCGAATCAAGCTCTCGTTCAACATCGGGAAGACGATCGTCGAGACCGAAGTCGCGCTCCTGCTCTTCCACGCGGTGGTCGATCCGTCGACGTCCCGCCCGGCCGCGTTCCTCGCAGCGGGTGGAGCCGTCGTCATCGCGTCAATCGTCGGTTGCACGTTGGTGACGACGGCGATCGCACTGTCGGAAGGGGGCTGGGCTCGCACCGCGTTCCGGGACGTCTTCGGCCTCGGGTTGGTAGGCACCCTCGTGGCGGTCTCGGCCGGCCTGCTGAGCGTCCTGGTCGCGCAAGAGAGCGCGTGGGCACTGGGTCTGCTCGTCGCACCCGTCGCCGGCTGCTTCTGGTTCTACTCCGCGTTCGGGCACGAACGGCATCGCACCGAGAGCCTCCAGTTCCTGTACAAGTCGACGCGACTACTCCATGAGTCCCCTGCGCTCGACGACGCACTCGTGGCGCTCCTGATCGAGACCCGGACCACGTTGCGCGCCCGCGTTGCCGAGCTGGTTTACAACCCACCGAACGGTGACACGGTGCTGCACATCCGGATCGTCGACGGCGAGCCACCCAGTGTCTCGACCGCCGAACCCGCGCCCGCGACCCGGGAACTCGCCGAGGTGGCGCTCGCGTTCCCGCGGGCGCAGATCGTCAACGCCGACGGGCCGCGCTGTCAACCCGCAACGGCGGCTCTCGCGAACAACGACTACCGCAACGCACTGATCGCGCGGCTCGACGAACGCGGCGAAGCCGTCGGTGCCATCGTCATCGCCGATCACCTCGTCGAAGTCGTGCAGTTCGGCAAGCACGACGCCGACCTCGTCGACGCGCTCGCAGGCGCCCTGAGCATCGCGCTGGAGAACGGCGCGCTGGAGCGCACGCTCAGGCACTCCCGAGTTCTCGAACGCAAGTTGCAGCACCTTGCCCTCCACGACTCGCTCACCGGGTTACCGAACCGCGTGCGCTTCACCGAAAGGGTGGCGGAGTTCGATCAACGGCGCCGCGCGACCGGCGAGAACTTCTCGGTCCTGTTCGTCGATCTCGACGACTTCAAGACGATCAACGACAGCCTCGGCCACCACGCCGGAGACGAGCTGCTTGCCGCAGTCGCATACCGCCTCACGTCCTGCATCTCCGACGATGACATGGCAGCTCGGCTCGGCGGCGATGAATTCGCGATCGTTTGCACCGACACGGATGCCGCGACACCGACAGCGCTTGCCGAGCGCATCCACGGCGCGCTCACCGAGCCCGTGGCAATCGTCTCCGGTCACGCGCACGTATCAGCAAGCATAGGGATCGCGCACAGCTCCGACCTCGTCGATGGCTCCGAGCTCCTGCGGAACGCCGACACGGCGATGTACCACGCCAAGGCCAGCGGCAAGCATCGATCCGTGACGTTCGAGCCTTCGATGCACCAATCGATGGTCGAACGCTACGAGCTGCTCAACCAGCTCGAACGAGCGATCGACGATCACGAGATCACGTTCCTCTTCCAACCCGTCGTCGCCCTCGACGGGACCCTGCGCGGCAGCGAAGCACTCGCCCGCTGGAAGCACCCGACACGCGGCATCGTCCCGCCCGAGATCTTCATCCCCTTGGCCGAGGAGACGAACCTCATCTCTCGGATCACCCACCAAGCACTGACCGAAGCGTGCCGGGCGATCAGCGACGGATTCGTACATCGCGCCGGCATCAACATTTCCGCCCAGGACCTCGCGCGGCCCGACTTCGCCGAATCGGTCCGGCGAGTGCTCGACCGGTGGCGGATCCGTCCCGACGACATCACCCTGGAGATCACCGAGTCGCAGGTCATGCAGGACGCGGAGGCGATGCGCGCCTTCTCCGCGCTGCGCTGGATCGGAGTGCGGCTGGCGCTCGACGACTTCGGTACCGGGTACTCATCGCTGGCGGCGCTGCGGAAATTCCCGATCAACCAGTTGAAGATCGCGAAACCGTTCATCGACGAACTCGAGACCGACCCGGCCGCGCTGCGCTTCGTGGAGCTCATCGTCGGACTGGGCAAGAGCCTGCGGATGGAGGTGTTGGCAGAGGGCATCGAGCGCAAGAGTCAGGTCGACCTGCTCAACGCGCTCGGCTGCCATCTCGGCCAGGGCTACTACTTCGATCGTCCCCTCTCGGCGGAACGCTTCCGAAACGCCTGGAAGGCGGCTGCGGATCTGCCGGACGTGACCCGCCGGCCCGCCTTGACGCTCCTCGACGCCGGGTAGTACACGACTCAGGTCTTCTTCTTGCTTGTTGCGATCCGGTGACGTTTCAGCAGCCAGCCGGTAGCGAATCCGGCGGCGAACACGCCCAGGAGCCACAGCCACCGAGGAGCCGAGAGGTTGAAGGACAGGAAGTGGAAGCTGCCCTTCTGCGTGTTCTGGAAGATGAAAAGCAACGCGACGATGGCGATCACACCGCCGATGACTCGTCTCGCGGTGAAGAGGTCGGTCCACTTCCGTCCTTGGTTCGCTGGGGTGACGTTGTCGGCCACGGCGCGTGCCTCCTTCGCCGAGTGATTTCGGCCCACGCATACTGCCTTCTCCGGGCCGCACCCGCACGGACCCCACGTGTGTCGGCTCTCGGTTGCGCCGACCAACGTGGTTGGGTCAGTCCTTGTGGAACAACTCCGTTCCGCTTCCATCACCCTTTTTGACCGTGTCCTCGACGTCTTCGACTGCCTGCTTCGCCTTGCCTACCGCTATCGAGGGTCGAGCTTGCCCCGTTGCCGGTTGTAACGGACGCCGGCGTAGAAGGCGGGAGCAACGAGAGTCGCGAGCAGGAACAGCCAGGCGAAGGTGTCTCCCGCAAGCGTGTATCG
>DATMUX010000515.1:0-5453 GCA_035563695.1 Acidimicrobiia bacterium | reverse complement strand
GTCGTGCACTTCAGCACGACCTACAACGACTGGCCCGACGTGCTGGGCGGTTTCTCGGGCGTGATCCTCGAGAAGTCGAAGTTCCCGCAGGGTCCGGACACGGGCAAGACGATGCAGACGAGCATCGGGTTCTCCGGCGGTCCGTGGAAGCTCGAGTCTTTCAGCAAGGACAAGGAAGTGCTCGTCCGCAACGCTTCCTACTGGGACGCGAGTCGCATCCCCTTGCTCGACTCCGTCACCTTCGTGCCGGTGACCGAGACGACGAAGGAAGTGCAGGCGATCAAGACCGGTCAGGTCGCGGCCATCTACCCGCAGCCCGCGGTCGACAACGTGCCGGAGCTCACCGGTGCGTCCAACCTCAAGACGATCTTCGGTAGCACGACCCAGTACGAGAACATCTGGTACAACGAGAAGCAGGGGCACCCGTTCGCCGACAAGAACGTCCGGGCTGCGTTCTCGTACGCATTCGACCGCCAGACGTTCCTCAACGACATCGTCAAGCCGTTCGACCCGAGCGTGCAGATGCTCAACTGCGCGGTCTGGCTACCGGCGGTCGGCAAGTGGTGCGTCGAGCCCTACCCGTGGTCCGACGTGTCGCCCGACGCGCAGAAGGTCAACCAGTACATGACCGCGTCCGGCTACACGAAGAACGGCTCCGGATACTGGTCCAAGGGCGGCCAGACCCTGACGATCAAGTGGATGGCGAACACCGGCAACAAGCGTCGTGAGGACACGCAGGCCGAGTTCATCCCGCTGCTCGCCAAGCAGGGCTTCAAGGTCGTCACCGACAACTCCGACTCCGGCACCGTCTTCCAGAAGCGGCTGCCGGCCGGTGACTACGACATGTCGATGTTCATCCAGGTCGCGAGTCCGGACCCGACGGTGACATCGAGCATGTCGTGCGCGCAGATCCCGAGCGCGGCCAACCAGGGCCAGGGTCAGAACGACTGGTGGTACTGCGACAAGGCGGCGGACGCGCTGATGACGCAATCCGACGCCGAGCTGAACGTCGACCAGCGCCAGCAGGAGATCCACCAGCTCGACCAAGTGATGCGCCAGGACTACGTGAACCTGCCGTTGTACGCGTTCCCGTCGATGCTCGCGTGGGACCCGAGCCAGGTGACCGGACCGGTCACCCAGTACATCAACAACCCGGAGAGCAACCTCTGGAACCTCTACGCATGGTCGAAGCCGTAGAGTTCATCGGCTGACCTGCGATAACGTTCGTGGCCGGGGCCTTCGTGCCCCGGCCACACGACCTTGGTAGAGCGAATGCTTCGGTTCATGACGCGAAGGGTTCTGTGGGCGATCCCGGTGCTGATCGTCGGCAGTTTCCTGATGTTCGCCGCTCTGCACATGACGACCGACCCCGTCGCCGCCGCCCGGCACAACAACGTCACACCCGACGCCCTCATCAGGTTCAAGCACGACCTCGGCGTCGATCGGCCGCTCCTCGTCCAGTATTGGACCGCCGTCTCCAACTTCTTCCGGGGGAACTGGGGCACGTCGTTCACCAGCCAGGGCCCGGTCTGGCCGCAGCTGCGGACGGCACTGGCCAACACGCTCGTCCTCGGGATCGTCGCGGGCGTGTTCTACGTGACGATCGGCGTCATCTTCGGCATGATCTCGGCCGTCAAGCAGTATTCGTGGTTCGACCACGCCACAACGGGCCTCTCGTTCATCGGGCTGTCGCTGCCGCCGTTCGTCTTCGGGCTCCTGCTGATCCTGCTCGTCGGCGCGTTCTACGAGAAGACCTTCCATTCCTCGACGCCGCTCTTACCGTTCGTCGGCGGGGTGTACTCGCCGACGACCCACGGGTTCAATCTCTGGGACCGCGCGAGACATCTCATCCTGCCCGTGCTCGTCCTGTCGGTGCAGGAGATCGCGATCTACAGCCGGTACATGCGCACCGGGATGCTCGAGACGATCAACTCCGACTACATCCGCACCGCGCGCGCCAAGGGCATCTCCGAGCGGCGCGTGATCTCCCACCACATCTTCCGCAACGCGCTGATCCCACTGACGACCTTCACCGCGATCGACTTCGGCGCGCTGGCCGGCGGCCTCATCATCACCGAGCAGATCTTCGGTTATCAGGGAATGGGCCTGTACTTCATCGACCGGTACAGCAACGCCGACTATCCCGCGCTCATACCCTGGATCATGATCGTGATCATCTTCGTCGTGGTGTTCAACGTCCTCGCGGATCTCTCGTACGCGTGGCTGGATCCGAGGATTCGCCTTGACTGACCTGCAGGATCTCGCCGTCACCACGGGTGCGCCCGGCCTGCCGGGTGGCGACGTCTCGTCGAGCGAGTCGCTCGGTCTCGAAGCCAAGCCTCTCTCACCGTCACGGCTGGCGTGGAGGCGATTCCGGCGCCACAAGCTCGCGATGTTGAGCTCCGTAATCCTGATCCTCATCACCGTGCTGTGCGTCTTCGCACCGCTCTTCACGAAGTACGGCCCGAACCAGCTCATCCGCGTGAACGGGGTGAAGTTCGCGCTGCAACACCCGCAACACGGCCATTGGTTCGGCACCAACGAGCGAGCGAACGACATGTGGTCGAACGTTCTCTACGGGGGGCGGGTCTCGCTCGCGGTCGGCATCACGGTCGCCCTGGCTTCGACGGCGTTCGGCACCGTCGTCGGGGTGCTCGCCGGCTACTACGGCGGCTGGCTCGACGACGTGCTGATGCGCATCACCGACCTCTTCCTCGCGATCCCGTTCCTGATCGCCCTGATCCTGCTCACCGACCTCCCGGCCAGCCAGCCGTGGGCGCAGACGATCATCGGCCCGTCTCACAGCGTGCGCAGCATCATCTTCATCATCGCGATCCTGTTCTGGATGCCCGTCGCGCGGATCCTCCGCGGCTTGGTGTTATCCCTCAAGGAGAAAGAGTTCGTGGAAGCGGCGCGGGCCGCGGGCGCCTCGAACGCGCGCATCATGCTCCGGCATCTCGTACCGAACTGCACGGGTCAGATCATCATCAACACGACCCTCGCGGTCGCGGCGGCGATCGTTACCGAGGCGGCCCTGTCGTTCCTCGGGAAGGGCGTCGACATCTTCACCCCCACCTGGGGCAACCTCCTCGGCAACAATCAAGGGTTCCTCGAATCCAATCCCGCCCTCGTGCTCGCACCCGGTTTCGCCATCGTCATCACGGTCGTGTGCGTCAACTTCATCGGCGACGGTTTGCGCGACGCGTTCGACCCCAAGCAGCTCTCGGTCTGAGGGAACATGGCGATCGACGCCGAAACGTTGGAAGAGCAACCGGAGCCGGCGGCGGGCGACGCAGTGCTCGAGATCCGCAATCTCGAGGTCACGTTCAAGACCGAGGACGGGATGGTGTCGGCGGTGCGCGGCCTCGATCTCGACGTCCGCGCCGACGAGGTGCTCGGGATCGTGGGGGAGTCGGGATCGGGGAAGTCGGTCAGCATGCTCGCCGTGCTCGGCCTGCTCCCGCCCACCGCGACGATCACCGGTTCGGCGAAGTTTCGGGGACTGGAGCTGATCGGGCGCAAGCAGAAGGAGTTGCAGCCGATTCGCGGCGCGAAGATCGCGATGATCTTCCAGGATCCACTCACCGCGTTGAATCCGGTGCATCGGGTCGGAGTGCAGATCATCGAGGCGATCAAGGCCCATAACCCCGACATGTCGAACCGCGACGCGTACAACCGTGCGCTCGAACTCCTCGAGTTGGTCGGAATTCCGCGCCCGCGTGTGCGGATCGATCAGTATCCGCACGAATATTCCGGAGGCATGCGCCAGCGCGCCATGATCGCGATGATGATGGCGAATGATCCCGACGTCCTCATCGCCGACGAGCCGACGACCGCGCTCGACGTCACGATCCAGGCGCAGATCCTGGAACTGGTCAAGAACGTGCAGGAGCGCACGCACACGGCAGTGGTGTTCATCACGCACGACCTGGGCGTCATCGCGCGCATCGCCGATCGCGTCCAGGTGATGTATGCGGGGCGCACGGCCGAGGTGGGCGATGTCGAAACGCTCTTCAGCGGTTCGAAGCACCCGTATACACGCGGGCTGCTGTCGTCCCTGCCGGCACTGGCCGGCCGGACCGGAAAGCTGCAACCGATCGCCGGCGCCCCGCCGTCGATGCTCCACCCGCCGCCCGGATGTGCATTTCACCCGCGTTGTCCGATGGCCCAGGTGCTCTGCACGCAGGAACAGCCGCCGCTGCGCGCGATCGGAGCTCCCCAACAGTTGTCGGCGTGCCACTTTGCCGATCAGGTGCCCGACACGAGGCCGGGTACGTGACGCCGGAGACGAGCACGGCGGCGCTCGAAGTCCGCGAGCTCGTGAAGGACTTCCCGGTGCGGGGCACGCGTGGCGGCATCGTCGTGCAGGCCGTGTCGGGAGTGTCGTTCGACCTCAGCCCGGGGCACACGCTCGGGCTCGTGGGTGAATCCGGGTCGGGGAAGTCGACGGTCGGTCGATGTCTGCTGCGGCTGCTCGAACCCACATCCGGCGAGATCCGGTTCGAAGGCACCGACCTGCGCGCTATGTCGAACAAAGACCTGCGCCGGTTCCGCAAACGGCTGCAGATCGTCTTTCAAGATCCGTACGCATCGCTCGATCCGCGCATGACGGTGGCAGCCATCATCGCGGAGCCGATGAGGATCCACCGGACCCCCGGCGACCACAACCGGAAAGTGCGAGAGCTGCTCGCGCTCGTGGGCTTGAACCCGGAGCACGGAAATCGGTACCCGCACGAGTTCTCGGGCGGCCAGCGGCAGCGCATCGGTATTGCCCGCGCGATCTCGCTCGAGCCATCGATGCTCGTGCTCGACGAGCCGGTCTCCGCGCTCGACGTGTCGATCCAGGCCGGCGTCGTCAACCTGCTCGAAGACCTTCAGGATCGGCTGGGTCTCGCGTACCTCTTCATCGCGCACGACCTGTCGGTGGTGCGGCACATCTCCGACGAGATCGCGGTGATGTATCTCGGCAAGATCGTGGAGATCGGACCGGCCGAAGCGGTGTACGAGCACGCCCAGCACCCCTACACGCAGGCGCTTCTGTCGGCGGTGCCGTTGCCGCAGCCGAGTCTGGAGCGGACGCGCAAGCGCATCATGCTCGAGGGCGACATGCCGAGCCCGGTGAATCCCCCATCGGGGTGCCGGTTCCGCACTCGATGCTGGAAAGCGCAGGACATCTGCGCGACCGAGGAGCCCGAGCTCGTCGATCGGGGTGCCGGGCATCCGGTGGCGTGTCATTTCGCACAGGACACCGATGCCGCGCTCGCGTCGGTCGCGACGGAGACCTGACCGCTCGCGGGCTCATGACGACGCGCGGAGACGCGGGATGACCTCTCGGACGTGCCGGGCGTTGTGGGCCGCGGCACTCCTGTTCGTCCTCGGGGCGTGCGGCTCGGCGGGCACGGCTCTACCGGATATCAACGCGTTGACGTGCGCGCACCCGGCGACTCCACCCG
>DATMUX010000514.1:0-2957 GCA_035563695.1 Acidimicrobiia bacterium | reverse complement strand
CACCGAGCGGATGGTTCGGGCCGCCCGGGCGCACCTCGAGCCCGAAGCCGAGGGTCACGAGCACGTGGCGGCGATCCGGACCAAGGCCGGCTGGGCCGACGCCGCGACCTACACGATGTCCGATCTCAAAATGCTGCGCCGCGAATTGGTCATCGGCTACACGATCGCGGGATTCCTCACGGTGCTCGTGCCGATGGAGTGGTGGAACCGGCTGTTCTGGCACGGCCACGGATTCTGGACTTCGTTACAGAACGCGATCATCGGGCCCTTCATCGCGATCATCAGCTTCGTCTGCTCGATCGGCAATGTCCCAATGGCCGCGGCCTTGTGGCACGGCGGCATCGCGTTCGGCGGCGTGATCAGCTTCATCTTCGCCGACCTCATCACGTTGCCGTTGCTGTTCATCTACCGCAAGTACTACGGCACGAAGCTGATGCTGCGGCTGTTGTTCACGTTCTGGGCGGTGATGTCGGTGGCCGGTCTCGCGGTCGAAGGCATCTTCGCACTTTTCGGGGCGGTGCCGACCGAGCGTCCCGAGGCGATCGTCCCCGAGCACTTCCAGTGGAACTACACGACGTTCCTGAACATCGCGTTCCTCTTCCTCTTCGCCGTGTTGTACTGGCTCTATCGCAACCGCGAGCGGCTCGGTTCCGATCGCTATGCGAACGATCCGGAGTGCGGCATGCAGGTCGAGAAGGCGCTCGCGCCCGCCCATCTCGTCCACGACGGGCACGACGTGTGGTTCTGCTCCGACGGCTGCAAGGAGCACTACGCCGTGCGGCACGGGCTCGGATCGAGCCCCGGCCGCTGACTCCTCCCGGCGGCCCGCCCGTATCCCCGCCCGGGGCGGCGACCGGCGTGGCTAGCCTGTCGCTCCAATGACGAAGATCGTCGACATCCTCGCCGCCGGACCGAGCCGCTCCTTCGAGTTCTTCCCGCCCAAGACGCCGGCGGCCGAAGAGCAGCTCACGCAGACACTGCACGAGCTCGAGCCGTTGCATCCCTCGTTCGTCTCCGTGACCTACGGCGCAGGCGGCTCGACGCGAGACAAGACGCACGAGATCGTCGTGGGCATCAACCGCGACACGTCGCTCACGGCGATGGCGCACCTCACGTGTGCGGCGCACTCCCGTGCGGAGCTCGCCGGCATCATCACGCGCTACCGCGAGGAGGGCGTCGAGAACGTCCTCGCGCTACGCGGCGATCCGCCGAAGGACCTCGACCTCCCGCCCGGTGAGCTGTCGTACGCCACCGATCTCATCGAGCTGATCCGCGAGCTCGACCTGTTCTCGGTCGGCGTGGCCGTACACCCCGAAGGCCATCCCGCGTCGACGAACCGGGCCGACGACCGCCGGCGCCAGGCCGCGAAGCTCGCGCAGGCCGACTTCGGCCTGTCGCAGTTCTTCTTCGAGGCCCACGTGTGGTTCGAGTTCCTCGACGACCTGCGCGAGCAGGGCACGACCACGCCGGTGATCCCGGGGATCATGCCGGTGCTGAGCGCGAAGTCGGTGAAGCGCATGGCCGAGATGTCGGGCGCCGACTTCCCGCGCTGGCTCGAACAGCGGCTGCGCGCCGTCGAGGACGACGACGAGGCGATGCGCGCCGTCGGGGTGGAGGCGGCGACCGAGTTGTGCCGCGACCTCATGGCCGGCGGGATCGAGTCGTTCCACTTCTACACGTTGAACCGTTCCACCGCCACGCGCGAGATCTACGAGAACCTCGGCTTCGGCCGCGCGTAATCGGGCGAGGCGTGATCGACCGCGGTGCGTAGCACGCGGCCCGCATCCGCGATGGGCCCGTCCGCATCGTGCTGCGGGTCGGCGAAAGCGGTGCGCAGGATCGCGACCGCCGTCTCGAACGCGGCGCACGACGCGAGGATCGCGGCGGATGCCTCGGCGATGACGGCGGGTGCGTGCGGCTGCCCGGTCACCGACCGATCGTCGAGGCAGCACTCGCCGACGCGCTCGATCCACGCCGCCGCTTCGAGCTGCTCGCGCGTGTGCACGTCGAGACCGCGTTCCGCGGCGAGGACCCGGGCGTGATGCACGACGCGGGCCGCGTGACCTTCCGGAACGAGCGCGGCGTGCTCGGGCGCGACGGACACGGCGCGGATCCAGGCGTAGAGATTCTCGTGCGCACGTTGCGTGCGCAGCAGTCCGTGGGTCAGGAGGGCGAGCGGCACGATGAGCACGGCGAGCGCGCCGAGACCGAGCCCGCTGCGCGCGTTCGTGCCCGCGACTCCGAGCGCGACGAGCGGGGCCGACGCGAGCAGCGCGAGGTCGGCCAGCCGGTTGCCGAGATCGAGACGGCGGTTCCCGTGACCTTCGGCGAGCTCCAGCGTCGCGAGCGCGGCCGCGCCCGGGACGGCCAGCGTGATGAGCGTGGCCGGGACCGTCGCGAAACCGGGCCCGTGCGTCGCGAGCGCCGCGTACGTGCCGAGCATCGCGGCGGCAGTCGCAGCGCGTGTGAGCAGGGTGCGGGCGAGGCGATGGACGGCGAACGCGGCCACCTCGCCGGCGCCGATCGTGATCGCGGCGGCGGAGAGCGAGAGGACGCGCACCGCGACGAGCATCACGACGAGTGAGAGCGGCCGCGGCGCTCGCCGCAGCGGGCGCAGGGCGACGATCTCGCCCGCGGTGACGAGCGCGGCGAGCGCGATGGGTGTTGCGGCCGCGGCGCCGGACACGATGGCGGCGACGGCCAGCGCGGCGACGACGACGGCATCGCGTGGGATCGCGGGCGCGGGTTGCCGTACTCGGGGCGCGTGCCTCGGCGCCCGGGAAGTGTTCGCGGCGGCCACGGCTTGATCGTCGAGCGTCGATCCGAGCGCCGACGCGGGCGGCGGCACGTCGTAGACGACGCGCTGGTCCTCGTGGCCCTCGCCGTACACCTCGTTGCGGCGCGCGAGTGCGCGCTCGAGCGCTTCGACGCAAGCCGGGTGGAAATCCTTGCCCATC
>DATMUX010000513.1:0-3682 GCA_035563695.1 Acidimicrobiia bacterium | reverse complement strand
CCAATACACTGCGCTCACTGGAGCGCGGCACGGGTGGGTGCGATTATTCAATCCTCAGCAAGCTGGAACTGGGCGACCGCGTCGGGCGCGTGTCTCGCGTCGTGCCGTTCGCCGGTGCGGCGCTGCGTCTCGTAGCCGGTGTGCCGCAGGAGCTCGCCCTGCTCGCGCTGGGCCTGATCGTGTTCGTCCACGCGGCCGTCGGACGCGTGCGCCGGCGCTACGAGGTCAGGCTCGGCGAGCTCCGCGCGCTCGTCGCGGGCGTGGCGGTCACGCGCGCGCGACCGAATCGCAGCGCGTTTCACGGCCCATGGTGGTGGGCTCGACTCGCGGCGATCACGTGCTGGGGTGTCGGCGTGTTGTCGATCACGGCTTCGGCGACGTTCACGACGACGGCGACGCTGAACCAGGGCGCGATCAGCTCGGGTCACATGGCGCTGACGCTGCCCGCGTCCGGCAGCACCTACCGGTTGCAGACCGGCGCCTCGAACATCGCGCCCGCCGACTTCATCGAACGGCCCGTCGACGTGCAGATCGACGCGACCACGTCGCCGGGAATCATGAGCGGGATCCAGCTCGCCGTCTCGTCGTCCACGAGCGGTTCGGGCGCGCCGCAGCTCGACGACGGCACCGCCAACGGCATGCGGTTCTGGGTGCAAGGGTGCTCGCAGGCGTGGACGGAGAGAACGGACTACGCGTCGGCACCGGGATACAACTACACGTGCGGCGGCAGCCGCAGCGACGTGATCGGAACCTACGGTGGCGCGACCGCGCTGCCGGCGCCCGGTTCCACGACCTGCCCGCCGGGCGGCACGTCGTCGCTGCGCACGTACGAATCGCCCAGTGCCCTGGGCAACGTCAACACGTCGGCGAGCTCGCACAATTATCTCGTCGTGTTCATGTGCTTCCCCAACGACGCGGACAACGCCTACCAGGACCTGACGACGACCCTGACGTTCGCGTTCACCGGGGTGCAGCGGGGCGGCACGGCCAAGTAGCGCCGTCGCGGGTGCCCGACTGGGCCGTGCCCCGACACGGCGGGCAGAATGCCAGGCATGTCTGTCGTACGGATCAACGCCATCACCGTGCCGGCCGAGCACGCCGACGAGCTCGTGAAGCGCTTCGCCAACCGCGCCGGCGAGGTCTCGAAGATGCCGGGATTCGAGGCCTTCGAGCTCCTGCGGCCCACCGACGGCCGCGACACCTTCTACGTGTACACGCGCTGGCGCTCGACCGAGGACTTCGAAGCCTGGCTCAACAGCGCGGCGTTCCAGCACGGGCACGCGCAGCATCAGGGCCGCGGGCCGGTGGGAACCGGGAGCGAAGTGCTGGCATTCGACATCGTGCAAGAAGAACGAGCCTGAGCGGGCGGGTGACGATGAGCGATCCGGTGCTCGAGCAGCTCACCGGGCCGGGTGGCATGTTCGAGATCGCGACCGAGCCGGTGCTCGGCCATGCGACCCAGGTGTACCGGCAGCGCATGCGATCACTGCGCGAGCTGATGGCCCAGAACGGGGCACGTACCAACGTCGACTTCCTCGTGCAGGAGTCCCGACGCTTCACGTACGGCGATCACGACCGGGCGGCGCGCGTGCTCGCGCAGTCGCTCGCCGGCCTCGGCGTCGAGCGCGGCGACCGCGTCGCGCTCTGTTCGGCCAACGTGCCCGAGTGGGTGATCACGTGGTGGGCCTGCGCCGTCCTCGGCGCGGTGTTGGTACCGCTCAACGCGTGGTGGAAGGCCGAGGAACTCGAGTTCGGGCTCGAAGACTCGGAGTCGAAGGTATTGATCGCCGACGGCCGGCGCATCGCGATGCTCGTCGACCGCCTGCCCGAGATGCGCGCGCTGCAGCACGTGTTCGCGATCGACGGCCCTGCCGCGCACCCGGTGCGCGCGTTCACGGAGCTGCTCCCCGACGGCGCGCCCGACCCGGGAATGCCCGAAACCCCGATCGACGAGGACGATCTGCTCGCGATCCTCTACACGTCGGGCACCACCGGCCAGCCCAAGGGCGCGACGATCACCCACCGCCAGGCGATCGCGAACCTGCAGAACATCATCGTGCTCGGCGTCTCCGCGGCGATGCGGGGGACGCCGCCGCCTGAAGCCGAGTCGGGCATCCAGGCGTGCTCGCTGCTCGTCGTGCCGCTGTTCCATGTCACGGGCTGTCTGTCGACGATGATGGTGACGTACGCGACCGGCGCCAAGCTCGTGCTGATGCCCGTCGGGCGGTTCGATCCCGACGTTGCGATGCAGATCATCGAGCGCGAGAAGGTGACGGCGATCGGCGGCGTGCCGACCGTGATGTGGCGCATCCTCGAGTCGCCGAACCTCGACCGGTACGACCTCTCGTCGGTGAAGCGCGCGTCGTACGGCGGCGCGCCCGCCGCGCCCGAGCTCGTGGAGCGCATCGAGCAGGTGTTCCCGCACATGCGCAAGACGCTCACGACCGCGTACGGGCTCACGGAAACCGCGTCGGTCGCGACCGCGCACGGCGGCGACGACTATTTCGCGCATCCCGGTTCGGTCGGGCGGGCCGCGCCGACGATCGAGCTGCGGATCGTCGGCGACGACGGCGCCGACCGGCCGGCGGGAGAGCGGGGCGAGATCTGGATCAAGGGCCCCACCGTGATGGCGCACGGCTACTGGCGCCGTCCCGAAGCGAACGAGACGGCGTTCACCCACGGCTGGTTCCACACCGGCGATATCGGTTACCTCGACGCCGACGGCTTCTTGTATCTCGTCGACCGCGCCAAGGACATGATCATCCGCGCGGGCGAGAACGTGTACTGCGTCGAGATCGAGCACGTGCTGTTCGACCATCCCGACGTGATCGACGCCGCCGTCGTCGGTGTACCCCACAAGACGCTCGGCGAGGAGGTGAAGGCGGTCGTCCAGGTGCGCGCCGGATCGACGACGACGGCCGAGGACCTGCGCGCGTTCTGCCGGGGCCATCTCGCCGACTTCAAGGTCCCCGAGTACGTCGATATCCGCTCCGAGCCCCTGCCGCGCAATCCCGCGGGCAAGGTGTTGAAGAACCTGTTGCGCGGCGGCGACTCGTCGTTCGCGGCCGCCGCCGACGACCAAGCGCTGTAGTGCTGCTCGACGTCCATCGGGTGTGGGGGTACTCGGCGATCGTTGCGAACTTCCTCG
The DNA here is from genome assembly GCA_035563695.1 of Acidimicrobiia bacterium. Lineage (GTDB taxonomy): Bacteria > Actinomycetota > Acidimicrobiia > IMCC26256 > PALSA-610 > DATMUX01. The sequence continues at coordinate 534 of DATMUX010000513.1, read as the reverse complement.
CGGGCGCGTACACGCTTGCCGCGTGGCGGTGGAAGGGTCTGCGCACGAAGTGGCTGTGGTGGCCGACCATCGTCGCCGAGTCGATGATGATGATCCAGGTGTTCCTGGGTGTGTTGCTCGTGAGCGTGCAGAAGTATCAGCCGCCCCGCTTCCACATGTTCTACGGCTTCGTCGCGTTCGTGACCGTCGGGCTCCTGTACACGTATCGCTACGTGTGGCGCGCCCGGGGCTGGATGGAACTCGCGTACGGACTCGGCGGCCTGTTCATCATGGGGCTGGGCATCCGCGCGGTGCTACAGGTCGTCTGAGCCGTGATGGGTCTCGAGGTAGTAGCGGAGCCCGTACGCGCGGCGGCGCGGACGTGAGGATGACGTCGGTGGCGCGCCGATCGGGCGCGGCGTAGAGCTTGTCGAGGAGCGTGCGTTGCTCTGCGGCATCGCAGAGATTGCTGGCCGCGCCGGTGGTGAGGCCGAGCTGCCAGGCGATGTCGGACACGCGCATCGGATATCCGGGCCGCAGGATGAGCACGAGGCG
>DATMUX010000512.1:0-7643 GCA_035563695.1 Acidimicrobiia bacterium | reverse complement strand
CGGCACAAATACGGCCGGATCCAACCCCAATCCTCGACCGGCCGACCGGCACCCGTTCTGTGCTCGAAGAGCGTCGGATTCCGGGGGTAGCCGAGCGGAAAACGACGCCGTCAGACCTCGCTCATCCGGTGGCTTCTGGGCGTTGTAGACCACTGCGGGCGATTGGTCGCGCGTCCGTCATTTCTCCGTTGGCTCGTTCACGCCGCGTCGGGCGCGACTTGGACGCTCGGGATCGCGACGAGGCTGCGCACCGGCCGCACCAGGAGCCACAGCACCGCGAGCATGCCGCACACGCCGGCAACGAGCAGCGTCGGCCGTAAGCCGATGGCGGTACCGAGCACGCCGCCCGCGAGTGAGCCAAACGGCATCGTGCCCCACACCATGAACCGCATCGACGCGTTCATGCGGCCTTGCATCCGGTGCGGGGTGATCGCCTGGCGCAGGCTGACCTGGTCGATGTTGTAGAGCACGCCCCCGAACCCGAAGAGCACCCACGCCACGACGAAATAGGCCGCGGCGTGCGCGGTCGGTGCGATCCCAAGGAGCAGCAGACCGACCTGCGAAAGGAGCATGCCGAGAATGATGGCCGGGCCGAGTTTCGTCACCACCGTGATGCGTTCCACCGTGATCGCGGCGACGATCGCACCGAGGTTGCCGATCGCGAAGATCAACCCGACGATCCCGGCGCTGTAGCCGCGCTCGCGCACGGCGTAGAGCAGGAATACCGCCATGCTCATCGACGAGAAGAAGTTGGACGTCGCGGTGCTTCCCGCGATCATGCGCAGCACGCGATGGCCGAGCACATAGTGGAGGCCCTCGCGGATCTCGCGACCGAGCGTGCGCAGGCGGCCTTCGGTGTCATCCACGGGATCGATCGGCAGCTCCTTCGCGCGGATGTTGCGTATGAACAGGGCCGACACGACGAAGCTCGCAGCGTCGACGATCACGGCGGTGGCGGCGCCGATCAGCTGGATGAGGAAGCCGGCGATACCCGGTCCCGCGGTCTGCGCGGCCGACCGGCTGATCTCGAGCTTCGCATTGCCGTCCGCGAGCTGGTCGCGTTCCACGAGCGCCGGGAGGATCGACTGGTACGCGACGTCGAAGAAAACCGTCAGGGTCCCGGTGACGAAGACGACGCACACGAGCTGGCCGTACGTGAGGACGTCGAACGCGTACGCGGCCGGGATCGACGCGAGTGCGAGGGCGCGGCCGGTGTCGGAGGTGACGAGCACCAGCCGGCGCGGCAGCCGGTCGACGATCGCGCCCGCCGGCAGCCCGAACAGCACGAACGGCGAGAACTCGACGGCGGTGAGCGCGCCGACCTGGAAGGTCGTGACGTGCAGCATCGTGATCGCGACGAGGGGGAGCGCGAGCAGGCTTACCTGGCTCCCGATCTGGGAGATCGTCTCGGCGGTCCACAGCTGGACGAAGTCGTGGTGCCGGAGCAGCGACCGGCGTTTCTCGGGCACTGATTGAGAATACCCAATCAGTCGGCTAGGCTGCGTACGAATTATGGCAACCAGGCGTCGGAAGGCCACCGCCGCCGAAGTGCGGGCGCTCGCGCACCCACTGCGGCTGCGCATCATTCGCGCGCTCTACGACGGTCCCGCGTCGAACAAGGAGCTCGCCGGCCGCTTGCACGAGGACCCGGCCACCGTGTTCTACCACGTGCGCACGTTGACCAAGACCGGGTTCCTCAAACGGGCCGGGACACGGCCGGGCGCGCGCGGCAGCGTCGAGAAGCTCTACGCGTCGACCGGCAAGTCGTGGCGTATCTCGGTCGACAGCGGGTTGCCCGCGCGCGGGGGAGTGTCGCAGGCCATGCTCGACGCCTTTCTCGCCGAGCTGCGCGATGCGGGGCCCGACAGCATCGTGGGGACCGCACGGCTCGCGCTCGTGCTGTCGAGGGAGCGGGTCGGGGAGCTCCAGTCGCGCATCGAAGCGCTGCTCGACGAGTTCGCCGACACCTACGACGATGGTGGGGAACGGGTGGCCGTGTTCTACGCCCTGCACCGCCGCGCGTAACGCCGATCGGTCTCCGTCGGTAGCCTGGGTCCGTGCGCAGTCTCGACGATTTCGCGAAGCTCGCCGGCCGCGATCACGGACTGGCGGTCGTCTCGACGTCTCGTCCCGATGGCACGGTCCGATCGTCGGTGGTGAACGCAGGAGTCGTCGAACACCCATTGCGGGGCGAGCCGGTCGTCGCGTTCGTGTCGCAGGGGCGGGCCCGGCGGCTCGAGAGCCTGCGGGCGCGCCGGCAGGCCACGGTCGCGCTCCGGGCCGGGTGGGAATGGTCTGCCGTCGAAGGGTCGGTCGAGCTCGTGGGCCCGGATGATCCGCTCGAAGGGATCGATGCCGAGCGACTCCGCGTCTTGCTGCGCGAGATCTTCGTGGCGGCCGGCGGCTCGCACGACGATTGGGACGAGTACGACCGCGTCATGGCGAGCGAACGGCGCGTCGCGGTTATCGTCGATCCCGCGCGCATCTACGGCAACGGATGATCGGACCGGGGAGTCAGTCCCCCGTACGGCCGTCGATCGCTTCGCGCATGATGTCGAGGTGGCCGGCGTGCCGCGCGGTCTCCTCGATCATGTGCACGAGGATCCAGCGCAGCGACACCTGACCCCGATATTCGTCGGAGCGAACGCCGAGATCGTTCAACGACGGCGCGGCGGCGACGACCTCACGCGACCGTTCACACGCCCGCCGGTACTCGGCGAGCACCGACTCGACCGTGTCGTCGTCGTGGAGCCGGAAGGCGCCGTGGTCGTCCCAGATCGGGTCGACCTCGAGCCCGGCGAAGGTCTCGTCGAACCATCCGACCTCCACCGCAGCCAGATGGGCGACGACGCCCAGCGGCGAGAGGCCGGTTGGCGTCCCGACCCGAGTTGCGTCCTCGAGCGGCAAACCCTCGACCTTGCGGTCGACGACGGCGCGATACCAATCGAGGAAGCCGTTCAACATTGCACGTTCCTCGGCCCGGCCGCCGAGGTGCTCGGTGTTCGGCATCCGTCAAGAGTGCCGGATCCTCTGCTCGATTGCGAGCGCCGCGCGGGCGACATCAATTTCGCGTAAGCGGTGCTTGATGATCTCCGGATCTTGGCGATACTGCCGAGGTGCCCATCGCCTCTCGGTGCGACACGCAAACCGGCCTGGTCATCGACGTGTACGACGGTGAAGTGTCGTTTCCGGAGTGGCGCGAGCACATCGGTGGGTTACTCGACGACCCGTCCTGGCTCGCGACGACACGATCGCTGTCGGATCTGTCGACCGTCCGCCTGGAACCGTTGAGCGACGACGATCGGGTCAGCATGTTGTCACTCTTCGAGGCGCGGAACGTGCGCGTGCGCGGCCGCCGGATGGCGATCGTCGCGGGGTCCGTCTGGGGCACCGCGAAGGATGTCGAGCGAACCGCGATCGCGCGGTTGCACGCGCGGCCCATCGTGTTCAGCAACGTGGTGACCGCGTGTGTCTGGCTCGGGGTGGACGAGCTCCTCGTCAAGACGGCCATCGGCGAGCTCCGCGGGACACTGCACGATCCCGACTCGGCCGTTGAGCCCGGAGGGACGCTGCCCTTCTCCGACCTCCATCCCGGGAGCGCGTGAGCGAAGTCGCTACCCCGTCGACTCGACCGTCCGGGCGAGGATGCCCAAGGTCGCTCGCAGCGCAGACTCGGGGATCACAGGGAAGATGCCGAGCTCCTTCCAGTTGTCGCCGATCGTGGACCAGTCGTAATAGGACGTCACCAGCGTGCCGCCGCCGGCCGGCTCGAGCCGGTATCCGTAGACGTGACCGATGTCGAAGTTGCCGGTCGGCGTCCACGCGATCTCGCGGTCTTGCTCGAACGTCACGATCTTGATGATGACCTCGTACTTGCCCAGCGGTAGATCGTTCAGGGCTTCGCGGTCCATGTGCACCACGAAGCTGTCGCCGACACCCGAGACGGTGGCGCCGGTCGCGCTCATCAACATGCCGGAACTGTCGATCCGCACATGTCCCTGCGGGTCGCACAGAACGCCGAAGATCCTCGGGGGATCCGCGGCGATCGTGCGCTGCACCTCGATGCGTTCGGTCACGACCGCAGTCTGCTGTATTGGTGACGCTGCACGACAGTCTCCTTCTGCACGCTTTGTGCAGCTTCGGGTGGTCGAGCGCCGGTCATGCACCGTTGCGTCGTGGTGCGACGGTGCCTAGCGTCGGTCCCGTCTCCGGAATTGCCCGGCTGAGAGAAAAGGGTTCGCATGCCTCGCTTCCTCGTGCGTGTGGTCGTCGCCGGAGTGCTGGTGGCCGCGATCAGCGCGCCCGCCGGAGGGATCACGGGCTCGGTGACCAACGTGCAGGTGAACCGCGTCTTCGACGGCCCGTTCCCGACGAACAAGCAGAACGAGCCGAGCCTGGCGATGGACCCCAACAATCCGCTGCACCTCGTTGCCGGTTCCAATGACGAGATCGCAGAGCCGCCGTGCACGAACACGAGCCCGTCATCGTGTCCGTTCGTACCGGGCGTGCAGAACTCGGGCTTCTACGCGTCGTTCGACGGCGGCAAGACGTGGCCGTGCCAGGGTGTCGTCGACTTGAGCGGCCAACGCGGCACGTCCAGCGGCGATCCGGAACAGGCCTTCGACAGCCGCGGCAACGTCTACTACGGCCAGCTCAGCGAGCCGTTCCCGGCGACGCGACCCGAGGTGAACACGGGCCTCGCCACCGACGTGTTCGTCGCGAAGTCGACGGACGGCGGCTGTACGTATCCGACCGCGGCCCGGGTGAGCGGGAACGCACCGGCGGTGTTCGACGACAAGGACAGCATCGGCGCCGACTCCCATCCGAACAGCCCCTTCCGCGACAACGTCTACGTCGCGTGGTCCAAGTTCACCGGACTCGGCAACTCGGGCAAGGGCAACTCCTTCGGCAGCGTCCAGATCGTGTTCTCGCGCTCGACCGACGGCGGCAAGACGTGGAGCAATCCGATACCACTGTCACAGGCTCACAACAACAACGCGGCAGGTGGACGGCAGGGGAGTCAGATCGGCGTCGGACCCGACGGCACCGTCTACGTCGTGTGGACCGACACCGTGAAGAAGCTGTCCGTCGAACGCATGGCCATCTCCCGTGACGGTGGCGCGTCGTTCGGTCAGTCGCTCGTGATCGCCCAGGCACCCTCGGAGGTTCCGGCCGCGCTGCCCGGCGCCAGTTTCCGGATCTCGCCCGGGTTCCCGTCGATCTCGGTCGGCAGTGACGGCAGCGTCTACGTCGCCTGGACCAACTACCTCAGCGGGCACGGCACCGTGCAACTCGTGCACTCGACCGACCGGGGCGCCACCTGGTCGGCGCCGATCACCGCCGGCGATGTGCCCGGCCGCAGCGCGTACTTCGCCGCAGTCACGGCTCGTCCCACTGCGGGCAACGTCGCGATCGTGTTCAACGCCCTGGACGACGTCGCCGCGAGCACGCCGCCCGGTGCCGCGGTCACGAGCTTCGACGCTTACGTCGCACGCTCTTCCGACTTCGGCCAAACGTTCGAGACGCCCATTCGGCTTTCGACGACGAGCTCGGATCCGGACGCGTCGAGCACGAACAGCCTCGCCGCCCAGTTCCTCGGTGATTACGTGAGCGCCGTCTCGGACGGCACCCACGTGTACGGCATATGGACCGACACCCGCAACGGCGCGACGTGCGCCGCAGTGGACGCGTTCCGTGCCGGCACCGGCCCGCAACCGAACGTGATCACCCAGTGCCCGACCACGTTCGGCAACAGCGACATCTATCTCGGCACGTTCCTCGGCTGACACCGACCACTCGGTCGCGCGAGCGACCCTACCGGCAATTGGCGGCTGGTGAACGACCCGCGCATCGGGCAGGCTTTGGGTGTGGTGTCGTGGCCGACGTTCGCGCAGCGAGAACCGGAGATGGCGGCGCAGGGGCAGTCGCTGCTGTACCAGCACGGCGTCGGCCTCGCGTTCCTCGCAACGACCCGCCGCGATGGGCGCCCGCGGGTCCACCCCATCTGCCCGCTGATCATGGCGGAAGGGCTGTTCGCCTTCATCGTGCCGTCGCCGAAGCAGCGTGATCTGAGACGCGACGGCGCGTACGCGCTCCATTCGTTCCCGTGCCCGGCCAACGAGGACGCCTTCTCCGTGACGGGTCGAGCGGCACTCGTGTCGAATGCCGATCGCCGTGCGGTATTGGCGGAACAATTCGTTGCCGAGCGGGAGGCGATCGGCGTCGCGCCACCGGCAGACGATGACGCGCTGTTCGCGTTCGACATCGAGTCGTGCCTTCTCACCCGAACGACGGGACACGGCGATCCCGCGCCCGATCACCGGGTCTGGCACGCGGTCTGATCACGAGCCGGCGGCGTTAGCCGGCGGATTGCACCCTGCTGATGAGTGAGTGCGGCGGCGCGAGGTCGCCGCCGTCGGGATCGGAGAGATAGCCGGGTGCTCGCCCGTCGACACCGGTGTGGCCGTACTGCCACACGATCCGGTTCGTACGGGGGTCGACGACGATCACGCGATTGTTGTCGTCGTCGGTCGCGAGGATGTCACCGTTGGGAAGTGCCTCGGCGAGTGTGGGGCGGTCGAGCGTGTCGCGTCCCGTGGGCCGGAACTCCCAGAGCAGCCGGCCGGTGTGGTCGAAGGCGACGATCTTGCCGGGGTGGGCGACGTCGACCGTGAGGTACCGGTCCGGACCGATCTGATTCGTGTCCGACGGGTAGCCGACGCCGGGTGCGTGGGTCTGCCAGAGGACGGTGCCGTCCGGCGCGAGCTCCGTGATCCAATCGTGGGTGATCTCGGTGACGACGATCCCGCCGCCCGGCACAGGGAACGCGCCGTTCGGGCTCGCGAAGCGGGCCGGCGGTCGATGGTGGCAGTAGTACGTGCGGCCGAGCTGTTGCACCGGCGTGTGCGCACCGGTCGTGAGCCAGACCAACCGGCAGTTCTTGATGTCGGCGAGAACGATGCGTCCGTCGCGCAACATGATCGCATCGTCGGGGTTCCACAGTTGGTTCGGACCGGCTCCCGACTGCCCGGGCGTTCCGTACCGCCAGACGATGCGATGGGTGGCGACGTCGATGAGCGTCACCGCGAAGTCGTCTTCTTGCGTCGCGATGATCTGCTTCCCGTCGGGCGTGTAGAAGGCGTCGTCGGGGACGCGGAACGTCTGACCCGGAGCGAGGTCGCCGGGCCGCGGGAACTCCCACAGCACGTTGCCCGTTGGCGACACTTCGATCAGACGGTTGTTCGACTTGTCCGCGATCAGCACCGGTCCGGGTAATACCGACGGGTCGCTACCCGGCGCGAGGTATGCCGACGGCGTGAGGCCCTTCGGCTGCCTTCGGTAGTGAGTGCTCGAGGTCGTGGTCGAGGACAGCGCTTGGCGCGGGCGGTTCGCGATACTGCCGCCGCCCGTCACGAGCAACCCGACGAGGATCAGCGCGGCGACGGTCGCCACCACCGCGATACGGCGGCGGACGAACACGTCCCGGCGGCGCTGGGGGGCAGTGCCCGGCGCGACTCCGTTCATCGCTTCCGACCCTACGCACCGCGCGCCGCAATACCTCGCTACAGATGCGGGCCGAAAGTCAGAACATCACGCATCGACCGCGGGACGTTCGTCCGAACAGTCGGGCCGCGCGACAGCGC
>DATMUX010000511.1:0-2408 GCA_035563695.1 Acidimicrobiia bacterium | reverse complement strand
CGGGCGGCCCGAGGCGCGTGAGCCTTCCGGGCTGCGGCCGCCGGCCGGGGGCCGGGCGGCGCGCCGGCGCGCGCCGCGGCACGCGCAACGGGCCGAACGTGTCGTTGGTGATCTCGCCCGCCCACACGAGATCCCAGAGCGCGGTGAGCACCACCGCGTCGTCGGCGTTGCCCGCGGCCGCGACGAGATCGGGCCAGAAGCTCGCGCCGGCGCGGAGCAGCCGGTCGCGGATCGCGTCGTGGATCTCGTCGGCCGGCGCGCCGTCGAGCGCGGGCCGCGGAGCGAGCAGGCGCACGCGATCGCGGAAGAACAGGCGCACGCGGCCGTCGTCGGCACCCAGCGCGCCCGCGCCGATCCACACCAGCTCGCCCGCGGCGCTCAGCTCGTCGAGCATGTTGGGCCGGTAGCCGTCGACGCGCACGGGGAGCACGTCGTGTTCCAGCACCGACGCCGGGATCGCAACGCCCTGGAGCTGTTCCAGGGCCTCCACGAGCGCGTCTATGCCCCGGCGGCCGCGACCGACGCCCTGCCATGCGGGCAGGAAGCGCGCGAACGTCGGCGCGTCGACCGGTTCGATCTCGTGCCGCAACACCGCGAGCGAACGGCGGCGCAACGCGCGCAACACTCCGACGTCGCACCATTCGCGTTCGACGCCACCGGGTCGGAACTCGCCGAGTACGACACGGCCGTCGGCTTCGAGGCGCGTGAGGGCGTCGCGGGCGCGCTCGTGCGACATGCCGAGGCGCGCGCTCACGTCGTGGACCGAGAACGGCACGTGCGTGCGCGCGAACCGGGCGACGAGGTCGTCGAGCGGCCGCGCGACCGGATCGGTGAACGCCGCGGGCAGGCCTTGCGGTAACGCCCAGCCGAGCGCATCGCGCAGGCGCGCCGCGTCGTCGGCTGCGGCGAAGTGTCCGGCGATCTCGATCACGCGCCGCTCGGCGAGCAGGCTCTCGAGCCACGGCCGGGCGTCGGGCGTCGCGCAGCGGGCCTGCACCTCGTCGAGCGTGAGCGGGCCGAGATCGGCGAGCACGTCGCGCAGATCGTCGGCATGACGCGCGTGGCGGGTGGGTACGAGCCGCTGCAACTCGAGCTCCAGCGCGGCGATGACCTCGGGATCGAGCAGCTCGCGCAGCTCCTCGGCACCCATGAGATCGCGCAAGAGATCGCGGTCGAGCGCGAGCGCGGCCGCGCGCCGCTCGGCCAGCGGTGCGTCCCCCTCGTACATGTACACGGCGATCCAGCCGAACAGGAGCGACTGCGCGAACGGCGACGCGCGGCGCGTCTCGACGGGGACGACGCGCACCTTGCGCGCCCGGATGTCTGTGAGGACCTCGCGCAGCGCCGGCAGGTCGAAGACGTCGCGCAGGCACTCGCGCGTCGTTTCCAACAACATCGGGAAGCTGGGATAGCCGCTCGCGACCTCGAGCAGGTCGGCGGCGCGCTGGCGCTGCTGCCACAAGGGGGTGCGCTCCCCGGGCCGGCGGCGCGGCAACAGCAGCGCGCGCGCCGCGTTCTCGCGGAACTTGGCGGAGAACAGCGAGGTCGACGGCAGGCGGGTCACGACGAGCTCATCGAGCTCGTCGGGCTCCGGGAGCAGCAGCGGGGTCGCGACGTCGTCGACCGCTTCGGGCAGGCGGAGAATGATGCCGTCGTCGCTCCACAGCACTTGCACGGGTAGCTCGGCCCGTTCGAGCCGTTCCTCGATCGCGAGCGCCCAGGGCGCGTGCACGCGCGAGCCGAACGGAGTGAGGATGCACACCCGCCAATCGCCGATCTCGTCGGGGAAGCGCTCGATCACGATCGTTCGGTCGTCGGGGAGCGCGCCCGTCGCCTCGCCCTGCTCGGCGAGGTAATGGCGGAGATTCGACGCGGCGCGGGCGTCGAGCCCCGCGTCGCGCAAGCGGGTTTCGGCGTCGGCCGCGGGGAGTGCGTGCAGCTCGCGTGCCAGCCGGCCGAGCGCCCGCCCGAGCTCGAGCGGACGGCCGGGACGATCGCCGCGCCAGAACGGGGTCTTCGCGGGCTCGCCGGGCGCGGGCGTGACCACCACGCGATCGACCGTGATCTCCTCGATGCGCCACGTCGACGCACCGAGCACGAAGCACTCGCCGACGCGGCTCTCGTAGACCATCTCCTCATCGAGCTCGCCGACGCGCCCGCCGTCGGGCAGGAACACGCCGAACAGGCCCCGGTCGGGAATCGTTCCGCCGCTCTGCACCGCGACGCGCTGCGCGCCCTCACGCGCGCGCACGCGGCCCTGCACGCGGTCCCACACGATGCGCGGCCGCAACCCGCTGAAGCGATCGGACGGGTAGCGACCCGCGAGCAGGTCGAGCGTCTCGCGGAACGCGTCCTCCGATATCTCGGCGAAATTCGCGCAACGCTTCGCGAGCGCGTACAGGTCGTCG
>DATMUX010000510.1:0-7173 GCA_035563695.1 Acidimicrobiia bacterium | reverse complement strand
CCAGCTCCTGGGCAACACGCGGTATGTCGGACAGCCGGCGGTCGTGCTGATACAGCGAAGCGGAATGCCCGACGAGGACCGCGGCGCAACGGTCGGTGCGCGCAATGTGATCACGGTCGATGAGGACACATGTACGCGCTCGCCGCCAGTGGTCGCGCTGCTGAGCGTCGGCGGTGACACGAATGTGATCAACGTGCCGTCATCGGCTTCGAGCAGCCGTCGTCCCTGACGGACGGTCCGGCCGGCGCCGCGATCACCAAATCTCGCGCTTTCTCACGTCTTCCCCGACGCGCTACCTCCCGGAAGGCTCTCGGCAAGGCGCGGCCTTTAGCGTGCGCGGCGCGAGACGTTCCCGGCCCGGATGACGAATCCAGGGGCCGCAGACCGGGCCGGGGACCTCCGCACCTTCGCTCGCGGCGAAGCCGCGGTCAGTTGGCCGGCGGCGCGAGGTAGCTCGCCGAGCGCACCTCGCCGGTCGCGTCGGTCTTGAGCACCCAGGTGCAGCCCTTCGGCCATTGCGGCATCGGGCCGATGTCGACCCCGCGGCCCGCGTAGTAGTCGAGCAGCATGGGCATGACGTCGCCGTGGGTGCAGAGCACGGCGCCGTGGTTCGTGTGCTTGCGCACGACGGCCAGGGCCTCTTCGAGCGAGGCACCCTCGGCGAGCGCCTCGACGGGTTCGATCGCGACGCCGCGCTCCGCGGCAAGGGGCACGACGGTCTCCATGCACCGCACGTACGGGCTCGACAGCACGCGTTCGAACCGGGCGTCGCTCAGCAGGTCCACGAGTTCGCGCGCCTGCAGGTGCCCGCGGCCACTCAGCGGGCGGTGACGATCGTCGCCGTCCCACGTACCGCGTTCTCCCGCCTTGGCGTGACGAACGAGGTAGATGGTCACTGCCGACCTCCCGGGTGCGCAGCGTCGACTTCGGCGATTAGATGGCGATCGTGCTCGTAGGTCAGCAGTGTCGCGGCTTCCGCCGCCGAGATCCAACGCGTGGCGTCGATTTCGTGGTTCGGCTCCCACGGTTCGGACCCGGTGACCGTCATGCTCCAGTAACGCACGGACTTGAGCCGGCCATTCCGGTCGACGTACCCGCAGGTCGTGAGCTCGGTGCCCAGGGCGCAGATCAGGCCGGTCTCCTCGGCGACCTCGCGCCGGGCCGCGTCCTCACTGGACTCGCCCGGCTCGAGCTTGCCCTTCGGCAGGCTCCAGTCGTCGTAGCGGGGGCGGTGCACGACGAGGAACTCGAGGGCATCCCCGTCACCGAGACGGGTCACGACACCACCGGCAGCGCGTACCTGCGGTGTGCCGGCCAACGCCTGGCCTCAGAGCCAGCGGCGCAACCGCTTGCGGCGCGCCGTCTCCCACACGGTGGCGAACTCGGCGGTCGCGGCGTCGGCCGAGTCGCGTTCCACCTCGGCCAGCATCCCGAGCGCGTAGGCCTCGGCGGGCGTGCACTCGTGCGCGGTCTTGGCCAGCCACGCGCCCGCGACGACCGCGTCGTGGTGCTCGCCGAGCGCATCCTGGATGCGGGCCATCGCGGCCGCGAACTCGCGCGCCGGATCGCCGAAAGCGGGCACGCACGCGTCGGCCGCGTAGCGGCAGCGCTTGGCCCGTACGCGTACCGCGTGCAGCGCGTCGTCGGCGGGATGGTCGCCGAGCTTGTCGACGCCGTGGTCGAGCTTCCGCCAGCGCTTGCGCACCGCGGTCGCGAGGACGGTCGCCGGCGTGGTCGCCGCCGCGGCGGTGCACGGCGGGTTGGCCGCGGCGTCGGCGAGGTCGGCGCGCACGTACCCGTAGCGGGCCTGGGCGAGGATCGTGACGAGATCGGCACGGGCCGCCTCGCGATCGGCGTCGAGGCGGCGGATCACCCGCTCGGCCGCGTCGGCCTCGGCGGCCGGGAGCGCACACGCGTGCGCGCGCAGCCGGTCGCGCATGACGTCGAGGTCGCGTACCGAGCCGAGCTCGGCTCCGAGCCAGCGCAGCTCGCCGCGCAGCTCGGCGGCGCGGCGGGGCTCGAGCCACGGCTCGAAGGTACGAAGATCGGAGCGCAGCCGCCGTGTCGCGACGCGCGCCTGGTGCACCGCCTCCGGGCCGGCGGTCGCGCGTACCTCCGCGGCGTGATCGACGAGGCGTTGGTGCGCCCGGCTGATCGCCCGGCGAACGATGTCGGTCACGGTGAGCGGCTCGTCCACGTGCGTCCCTACGCGTCGGCCGTGCGCAAGCTCGCGCGCGCGAGGGCCAGCTCCTCGAACCGGGCGTGGGCCTCGATGCCGGCGACGGTCTCGACCTTGCGCCACGTGCCGTCTCGTTCGAGCGTCCACGCGAGCACATCGTCGGCGAGGTCGATGGCGAGGATCTCGTCGAGGCGCGCGCGCATGCGCGGATCGGTCACGCGCAGCATCGCCTCGACGCGGCGATCGAGGTTGCGCGGCATCAAATCGGCGGAGCCGATGATGTACTCGCTTGCGGGGTCGCCGGACGCCCCGAAGCGGAAGATTCGGGAGTGCTCGAGATAGCGGCCGACCATCGATCGCACCGTGATGTTCTCCGAGAGTCCCGGGATCCCGGCGCGCAGGCAACAGATGCTGCGCACGACGAGGTCGATCCGCGCCCCCGCAGCCGAGGCCGCGTACAGGTCGTCGATCATCTCGGAGTCGACGAGCGAGTTCACCTTCATCGTGATGAGGCCGTGCGGGTGCGCCTGGCCCCGGATCAACTCGCGCAACTCGCTACGCAGGTGCATCGGCGCGACGAGCAGGCGCCGGTACTCGCCCGGGCGGCTGTAGCCCGTCAGGTGGTTGAACAGCTCCGAGAGATCGGCGCCGAGCTCGGCATCGCACGAGAGGACGCCGAGATCCTCGTACGTCGTCGCGGTCTTCGGGTTGTAGTTGCCGGTACCCACGTGGCAATAGCGGTGGATGCCGTCGGGCTCCTGGCGCACGACCAGCAGGATCTTGGCGTGGGTCTTGAGCCCGACCAGGCCGTACACGACGTGGGCGCCCGCCTGTTCGAGCATCCGGGCCCGCTCGATGTTCGCCTGCTCGTCGAAGCGCGCCTTCAGCTCGACGAGCGCCACGACCTGCTTGCCCGCCTCCGCGGCCTTCACGAGTGACGCGACGATGCCCGCTTCGTCGCCACCGGTGCGGTACAGCGTCTGTTTGATCGCGAGCACGTTCTCGTCGCGCGCGGCCTGCTCGACGAACAGCTCGACCGAGCTCGCGAACGAGTCGTACGGGTGGTGCACAAGCACGTCGCCGTGCCGCATCGCCCAGAACACGTCGCTCTCCTCGCCGCCGGCCAGCTGCGGCGGGCTCTGCGGCGCGAACTTCGGATACTTGAGCTCGGGGCGGCGCAGCGCATAGAGATCCCAGAGGCCGCTGAGGTCGAGCGGCGCGTCGACCTGATACACGTCGTTCCCGCCGAGCTCGAGCTCGCGGCACAACAGGCCGAGCACCTCGGGCGTCATGTGACTGTCGACCTCGAGCCGCACGGCCACGCCGAACTTCGTCCGCTGGCGCAGCACGATCTCCATCGCCGCGAGCAAGTCCTCGGATTCGTCGCTCAGCTCGATGTCGGCGTCGCGCGTGACCCGGAACGGATGATGCTCGATGACCTCCATGCCCGGGAACAGCGCGTCGAGGTGCGCGGCGATGACCTGTTCGAGCGGCACGTAGCGAGTGCTGTCGGGGACCGTCACGAAGCGCGGCAGCAGTGGCGGGACCTTCACCCGAGCGAACCGCTCCTCGCCGGTGGAGTGGTCGCGGACGACGACCGCGAGGTTCAGCGAGAGGTTCGAGATGTACGGGAACGGGTGCGCGGGGTCGACGGCCAGCGGTGTGAGCACCGGAAAGATGCGGTCGTCGAACACGCGCGTCAGCTGCGCACGCGTGTCGGCGTCGAGGTCGGCCCATGCGCTGAACTCGACGCCGACCTCCTTGAGCGCGGGCGCGATGTCCTTCGTGAACGCGGCGGCCTGGCGGGTGACGAGCTCCTCGACCCGCGCGCGTATCGCTCGAAGCTGCTCGACCTGGTCGAGACCGTCGGGTGAGGTCGAACGCACGCCGACTGCGAGTTGCTCCTTCAGTCCGGCCACCCGGACCTGGAAGAACTCGTCGACGTTCGTGCTGAAGATCGCGAGGAACTTCGCCCGTTCGAGCAGCGGGACGTTCGGGTCCTCGGCGAGCGCGAGCACGCGCGCCTGGAAGTCGAGCATCGAGAGCTCACGGTTGAGATACCGCGACTCCGTCGGTGCGGTTCGCGCCGGTACCGCCGCGGGTCGCGGTATCGCGGGCGCTCGCACCGCATCCGGGTGGCTCATGGCGCAATGGTAGGTGCTCGTGACCCCGGGGCGCCCGGCCCCGCTCCCGCCCCGAAGGCGCCCGGTCGCGGGCCGTCGCGCTCGCGGTTCCCGCCGCGGCCTCGGGCGCGCTGCCGTAGCATGGCCGGACGGACACGCGCGCCCGACTCGAGTCGACGACGTTCACCCCGTTCGCGCGCCTGGCGCTCGCTCACGCGGTCGGCATGGCGGGCGACGTCTTCATCACGGTGTCGCTAGCCGGATCGCTGTTCTTCGACGTCGGTGTCGGCGCGGCCCGGCCCAAGGTGGTGTTGTACCTGCTGCTCACCATGGCGCCGTTCGCCGTCGTCGCACCTGTCATCGGTCCCTTCCTCGACCGCACCCGCGGCGGGCGCCGGTTGATGGTCGCGTTGTCGATGGCCGGTCGCGCCGCGTTGTGCGTGCTCATGGCCGACCACATCAAGGGTCTCGCCCTGTATCCGCTCGCGTTCGGTGCGCTGGTGTTGTCGAAGGGCCAGTCGATCGCGAAGAGCTCGCTCGTCCCCGCCGTCGTGAACGACGATCAGGAGCTCGTGCTCGCGAACTCGCGGCTCGCGATCATTGCCGTCGTCGGCGGCACGATCGCCGCGCCGTTCGCGGCCGCGACCCTGAAGCTCGTCGGCGCGCCCTGGGTGCTGCGCCTCGGTGCGGTCGTGTTCGCCCTCGGCACGCTGTGCGCGTTCGGGATACCGCGCGCGCCGCGGGTCGGTCCGCCCGAGACGCGCGACGAGCGAGCCACGTTACACGCGCGCAGCATCGTCGTCGCCGGTACCGCGATGGGATTGCTCCGGGGCGTCGTCGGGTTCTTCACGTTCTTCGCCGCGTTCGCGCTCAAGCGGTCGCACGAACCGGCGTGGGCGTTCGGTCTCGTGCTGCTCGCCAGCGCGGCCGGCAACCTCGCGGGAACGGTGATCTCGCCGTTCCTGCGCCGGACGGTGCGCGAAGAGTGGATGCTGGCGAGCGCGTTGCTGCTGCCCGCGATACCGCTGGTGTTCGCGGCGCGCGACTACTCCAGGGTCTCGCTGATCGTCGCGGCGGCGGCCGTGGCGTCGTCGTCGGCGTGCGGGCGTGTCGCGTTCGACAGCCTGCTCCAGCGCGACGGCGCGGAAGCGGCGCGGGGACGCGCGTTCGCACGTTTCGAGACGCGCTTCCAACTGGTGTGGGTCGTCGGCGGAATCATCGCGGTGCTGTTCCCCGGCGGCGGCCGGGGAGGGATCTTCCTCACGACGATCGTGCTGCTCTTCGCGGGCTTGTCGTACATCGGCGCATTCCGGCAGCTCCAGCCCGCAAAAGCACCGCGGCCGTCTCCGCCTTCGGGCTAGAACAACTGCGTGACGATCGAGATCCGCCCCGTGGACGCGTCGGAGATCGACGCGCTCCTGCTCAACGACCAACGCACGTTCGGGCTGCCCCCGCACCCGGCCCACCAGTCGCGGTCGTGGGCGGAAGGCGAGCTCGATCGGACTCGCATCGCGTTCGAGAACGGCTCGATCGTGGGCGCGTCGCGCAACTACACGTTCGAGTTGACGATGCCCGGTGGGCGCCTCCTGCCGGCAGCCGCGGTCTCGTGGGTAGGAGTGCTCCCCACTCACCGGCGGCAGGGTGTGCTCACGCGGATGATGGCCGCGTTACACAACGACGCGCGCGACCACGGCGAGCCCGTCGCGATGCTTACCGCTTCGGAGAGCGTGATCTACGGACGATTCGGGTACGGGGTCGCGACGTGGCGCGTCGCGCTCTCCGCCGAGCGAACGCGCCTGCGCTTCACCGGCGACGACGACTCGGGCGCGATCCGGCTGGTGACGCGGGCCGAGGGTGAGGCCGCGCTGCCGCCGATCTACGAGCAGTCTCGCCGCGCCCGGGCGGGGATGGTTTCACGGCCCGACTTCTGGTGGCCCGGCGTGTTCTGGGACCATATCGGAGGCGGCCCGGACAAGGCGTTCTTCGTCGCCGCGCACAGCGACGCGTCGGGCGCCGACGACGGCTTCGTCGCATATCAGCTCGAGGGCGGCTGGAACGGCGGGCTACCCGACCGGGAGCTGCTCGTCTGGGACATGCAGGCCTGCTCGCCCGCGGCCCACGCCGCGTTGTGGCGCTATGTGTTCGGCGTCGATCTCGTCAGCAAGGTGACGATCACGAACGCGCCGGTCGACGATCCGCTGCGCCATCTCGTGACCGATAGCCGGCGCGTCCGCGTCGACTTTGTCAACGACGGGCTCTGGATCGCGCCACTCGATGTCGCCACCATGCTCGCGGCGAGGACGTATGCGATCGAAGGTGTGCTCGTGATCGAAGTGCACGACGGCGACCGCCCGTGCCGGTACGCGCTCGAA
The DNA here is from genome assembly GCA_035563695.1 of Acidimicrobiia bacterium. Classification (GTDB taxonomy): domain Bacteria; phylum Actinomycetota; class Acidimicrobiia; order IMCC26256; family PALSA-610; genus DATMUX01. Next base: position 499 of record DATMUX010000510.1, on the reverse strand, counting down.
GGCGGCCCCGACGGCGCGACGTGCCGCGCGTCCACCGCGCGAGCCGACCTCGCGTGCTCGGCGCAGACCTTGGGCGCGACGATCCTCGGCGGCACGCGGTTCTCGGAGCTCGCGTACGCCGGGTTGGTCGACGAGGCGGCGTCGGGCGCGCTGACCCGCGCCGACGCCATGTTCGCGACGGCGCCCGCGCCCGCGCTCCTCAGCTACTTCTGACCACCCGACCGGTTTGCCGGCCCTTCGCCGTTTTGGCGACGATCGGTGATCTCTCCGCGCACGATTCGTCGCCAAAACGCCGCGCGACGACCGTCAGGGAAGGTCGATGCGCGCGAGCCACAGTCCCGGCGCCTCGAGCTCGGCCTGGGTCGGTGCCATCGCGGCGCTCGTCCACAGGCGGTTGAGCTGGTCGAGCCGGCCATCGCTGCGCTCGACGACGCCGCGGCAGAACGCGACCCCCGCGTCGTAGTGCGTCCGGTCGAGCTCGAGCCCGAGCAGCCGGTCG
>DATMUX010000509.1:0-2678 GCA_035563695.1 Acidimicrobiia bacterium | reverse complement strand
GATGGCGACGTGATGGCACACCGCCACGTACAAGAACCCGGCGGCGTCGCACGCCTGTGCGACGCGCACCATGTCGTCGACCGTTCCGTGTTGCTCCCACGGCATCGAGACGCGCACCGACAACGCCTGCACCGGCAGCTGCATGCCGAACGCGAGCACACCGTCGGGAACGATCGAAACCGTCTCCACGATGTTCAGCCCGGCCAGACGACCGATTGCAGCTCCGTGTACGCATGGAGCCCGAACACGCCGCCGTCGCGCCCGACACCGCTGAACTTCGTGCCGCCGAACGGCGTGTTGTGGTTGCGCTGGGTCGTATTGATCCCCACGTTCCCGGCGCGCAGCCGCTTGCTGACCCGGAACGCCTTGTTCGTGTCGGCGCTGAACACGTAGTCGTAGAGACCGAAATCGGTGCCGTTCATCAGGTCGATGCCCTCGTCCTCGTCGTCGAACGGCAGCACGACGACGACCGGCCCGAAGATCTCCTCCTGCACGACCTTCATGCCCGAGCGGCACCCGGCGATCAACGTCGGCGCGACGTAGTAGCCCGTGTCGGGCTTCTCCGGCCGCTGACCGCCCGCGACCACGTCACCGCCTTCGGCGCGCCCCGCGTCGATGTAGCCCTCGACGCGCGCCCGGTGGGCCGCCGTGATCACCGGACCGATGACGGTGCCGGGTTCGTACGGGTCGCCGACCTTCAGCACGCTCGCCATCTTGGCGAGGCCCTCGACGACCTGCTCGTAGACGTTCCGGTGCACGATCGCGCGCGTGGGCGCGGTGCAGATCTGCCCCGAGTGGAACGTCCACGTGGAGCCGATCATCGCGATCGCGGTCTTCAGGTTCGCGTCGTCGAACACGAGCGCGCCGCCCTTGCCGCCCAGCTCGAGCAGCAGCCGCTTCATGGTGCGGCCGCCGACCTCGCCGATCCGCATGCCGACGCCGGTGGAACCCGTGAACGACACCATATCGATGTCGCGCGACTCGACAAGCGCCTCACCGGTGGCGGGAGTCGAGCCGGTCACGACGTTCACGACGCCGGGCGGGAAGCCGACGTCGTGCATGATGCGCACGAGATCGATCACCGCGAGCGGGTTCTGCGATGCGGGCCGCACCACGACCGTGTTGCCCATCGCGAGCGCGGGACCGAGCTTGCCGGCCATGTTCACGATCGGGAAGTTGTACGGCGTGATGCACGCGACCGCGCCGACCGGCTGGCGGCGCGCGATCGCACCCATCAACCCGCCGGGCGCGAGCGCGGTCGCCGGCATCTCCATCGGCGCGAGCGGGATGACCGTCGCCTCGTGCGCGAGGCGCGCGTACGTCTCGAACCGCACCCGGGCCTGCGGAACCTGCATCTGCTTGCCGACCGTCGCAGTGCAGCCCGTCTCGGCGATGACCACCGGCAGGAGCGCGTCGAACCGGTCCTTCATCGCGTCGGCGGTCTTCTGCAACAAGGCCGCCCGCTCGTCGGGCGAGGTTTGCGACCACGCCGGGAACGCCGCCAGCGCGGCGCGCGCCGCGTCCCGCGCCTGCGCGGCCGATGCCTCGGGCGCGACCCCCACCACTTCCTCGGTGGCGGGGTTCACGACCTCGTACCCGCCGTCGTCCCCGTCGACCCACTCCCCGCCGATCAGCAGCTGGCGCTCGGTCATGGCCGCGGATTGTAACGGGTTCTAGTTTCGGTAGCCTCCCGTGAGTGGACCTCGCGCCCGTCGGCCTGTGGATGTTCCAGCTCGACGTCGTGCCGTGGTCGCAAGGGCGCGAGATCGCGCAGGAGCTCGAAGCGCTCGGCTACGGCGCGCTGTGGTTCCCGGAGGCCGTGGGCCGGGACGCGCTCGTCGCGTCGACGTTGCTGCTCGACGCGACACAGCGCATCGTCGCGGCGACCGGCATCGTGCCGCTGTACGCGCGCGACCCCGTCGCGTTGAACGCCGCGTGGCAGACGATCGAGGCCGCGTTCCCGGGCCGCTTCCTCCTCGGCATCGGTGTCAGTCACCGCCCCGCGGTCGAGGGCCTCCGGGGCGTCGCGTACGGCCCACCGGTCGCAACGATGCGCACCTACCTCGATCGCATGGACGCCGCGCCGTTCTTCGCCGCGAAACCACCGGACCCGCCGCGGCGCGTCCTCGCCGCGCTGGGACCGAAGATGCTGGCCCTCGCGGCCGAACGCGCCGACGGCGCGCACCCGTACAACGTCACGCCCGCGCACACCGCGACCGCCCGATCGGTGCTCGGCGCGGACAAGCTGCTCGCGGTCGAGCAGAAGGCCGTGCTCACCGCCGACGCGTCGGCGGCGCGCGAGGTGGCACGGCGCACGCTCGCCATCTACCTCAACCTGCCCAACTACGTGAACAACTGGAAGCGGCTCGGCTTCACCGACGACGACTTCGCGGGTGGCGGTTCCGAGCGCCTGTGCGACGCGATGGTCGTGTGGGGCGACGAGGCGGCCGTCGCGGCCCGGGTGGGCGAGCACCGCGACGCGGGCGCCGACCACGTGTGCGTCCAGCTGCTGCCGGTCGAGGCCGCGCGGGACGTCATCCCGCTCGACGGCTGGCGCCGGCTCGCGCCCGCGCTGCTCGGCTGAGAAATTTTCGGCATCCACCCGTCGGAGCCCGGTCCCGCCGAGCGATGATTCGTGCGTGACCAGCCTGCCGATCGGCGACCAGGGACCGCGGCTG
>DATMUX010000508.1:0-11018 GCA_035563695.1 Acidimicrobiia bacterium | reverse complement strand
CCCGAAACGGCACACCCCTCCTCCCCGGCCGCATCGGCCCTGCGCGTTGTCAGCTGAGGACGGGCGAACGGAGCTCACAGTTCGGCGAGGAGTACCGGCCGTGCTTCGTCGATCGACAGGTGCGCGGCCTGCCCGGTGGCGACGGCCCAGGTTCCGTCCGCCACGGTGACCGCGGGTGACGCGCCGGTGCGGATGGCATCGGCGAACGCGGCGAGCTCGAGATACGACGCGCCGTGGTGGAAGCCCGTGTGGCGGACGCGTTCGTCCTGTGATGTCGCGATCTCGCGTACCTGACGAGTTGCCCGGTCGCCGATACGGACGAGTGCCTCGGGGACGAAGGCTTCGACTTTGCCGGCGTCGCCGGCGGCGCACAGCTCTTGTTCGTTGCGGCTCGCCTCGGCGAACATGCACAGATCGAGACAGCCACGCGCGCCCGACGCGAACTCGACGATGACGTAGGCGTTGTCGAGGATGTCGGGCTGCCGGCCGTCATAGCGTTCATCGACGTGGTTCACGCTTTGCGCGCCGCTCGCCAGGACCCGCACGGGATCGGACTGCGCCGCGAGCCGCATGAGATCGAAGAAATGGCAACACTTCTCGACGAGCGTCCCGCCTGTGTTCTCGTTGAACCGGTTCCAGTTGTCGACCTTGGGGAGAAACGGGAACCGGTGCTCGCGCACGGAGATCATGTGCAACGTGCCGACCGCGCCACCGCGCACCTCCTGCAGGAATCGCGCAACCGGAGGCATGAACCGGTACTCGAGACCGACCCAGACCATCGCCGGCCGATCAGCAGCCGCTCGCTCGACCGCACGGCAATCGGCGACGGTCGTGCACAGCGGCTTCTCGACCAGCACGGGCAGATCGGGGCGCGCCGCGAACACCTCGTGGAGCACTTCCCCGTGCGTGAAGTTCGGTGTCGCGATCACCACGGCGTCGAGATCCGCGTCGAGCGCTTCCTTGACCGTCTCGCACGCCCGGGGCGGATGCTGCTCGCCGATCGTCAGGCGCGCCCAATACCGAGACTCTTCGTTCCGATCACATACTGCAGCGACTTCCGCGCCGGGCAAGGCGAGCAGGTTCCGCAAGTGCTCGCAGCCCATCAGCCCCGTGCCGATGACGCCGAACCGCAGTTGCCGCGATCGAGCGGAGCCTTCGCTCATGACGTTCCCATCACATGGCTCGTGCCCTGCGCCACGCGCACAGCATGCTTGTTCCGACGCGATATTGCGAGTGGCCGGGCATGGCAGGCTAGGTCGTGCTTGCGCCCGAGCCCGTGACCCGAAGGCAGACACGATGACGACGCACGAACGCGAGCTCACCGAACCCGTCGATCTGTGCACACCCGGTGGCGCCCGTCTGAACCCGGACGCGCGCGGCTGGTCGCGCCGGCCGCTGCACCGCGCCAATCTCGAGGGCGGCGGCGCGGGGCGGAACAAACGCTGGGATTATTGGGCGATCCTTGCGGGCGACGTCGCCGTCTCGTCGGTGTATTCCGATATCGACGTGCTCGGTCTCGCCGACGTGTATTGGGCCGATCTGTCGACCGGTGCGTCGGGCGGGCGCGCCATCGTGACCGCACCCGACGGCACGATCACCCTGCCGGACGTGCCCGCGTCGGCGCCGCTCATCGTCGATTCCGGCGGGCTCTCGTTGTCGATCACCGACGACCACGCGGGCACCCACCTGCGCGCGACGTGGACGGAGGACGACGGCCGCGCCGGCCGTCTCGACGTTGCGGTGGAGCTGCCGGCCGGCCACGAATCGATCAACGTGGTGATCCCGTGGAGCGACGAAGAGTTCAACTACACGTCGAAACACCAGGCCCGCCCCGCGCGCGGTGAGATCGTCGTCGGCGACCGCCGCTGGGAGATCGGTGGTGCGGCCGGCGACGCATGGGGTGTGCTCGACGTGGGTCGCGGGCGCTGGCCCCACGAGATCCGGTGGAACTGGGGCGGCGGCGCGGGCCGTGCCGGCGAGCACGTCGTCGGACTGCAGTTCGGTGCGAAGTGGACCGAGGGAACGGGCTTCACCGAGAACGGCATCATCGTCGACGGCCGCGCGAGCAAGCTCGGTAACGAACTGCGTTGGGAGTACGAGTGGGACGCGCCGATGCAACCGTGGCGCGTCGTCGATCCCGACGGCCTGCTCGACGTCGTGCTCGCGCCGCGGTTCGACAAGCACAGCCAAGTCCAAGCGGGGCCTGATCTCGGCAGCGAGACGCACCAGGTGTTCGGCTCGTGGTCGGGCCGGTTGTGCACCGACGACGGCATCGAGCTCGAGCTCGACGGCGTGCAAGGCTTCGCCGAAGAGGCGCGCCAGCGCTGGTGAACTCGCTTCGGTTCCGTTCGTGGTCACGAATATGGCCACATGTGGCCATTTTCGTGACCACCGTCGGAGGAATCCATCCCCGAGAACCACGTCTCGTCGACACGGGCGAACGGTATGCCGACCTTCGGCCTTTCGTCCCTGGCAGTCGGGCAGGGGCGCGCGGACGATGGAAGCGTCCGAACGGGAGGTCCGTACGCGTGAGACGGCATCGTATCGGCGGGATCGTCGTCGCAGTTGCTCTCCTCGCACTCACGGCGTGCGGAGGAGGCGGCGGCACGACCTCGACCAGCACGCCGTCGAACAAGCCTGCCACGCTGCACGTTGCGTACTGGAGCGGCTTCAACCCACCCGGTGTGAACATCATGCCGTCGTGGATCGGCGCCGCCGCAACGGAGCTGCAACAGACGCATCCCAACGTGAAGGTCTCGCTCGACGAGATCACGACGAATTCGGAATCCGAGTACTACGCCAAGCTTGATCTGGCCGAGCGGAGCTCGTCGACCGCGCCCGACGTCGCGTTCGAGGATTCGTTCCTCATCGGTTCCGATGCCTCGGCCGGATACATCCGGCCGCTGCCAGAATTGACGACCTGGTCGGGATGGCCCGATTACTTCCCCGCGATGCAGAAGATCGTCACGTACAACGGTCAGGTGTACGGGGCGATGAACAGCACCGACGTGCAACTCGTCTTCTACAACAAGGCGCTGCTGCAGAAGGCCGGCATTCCGGTGCCGTGGCAGCCGCACAGCTGGAACGACGTCGTGCACGCGGCCGACGCGATCAAGCGAGCGGACTCGAGCGTGGTGCCACTGTGGATCTACGCGGGACAGGAGAACGGCGAGGCGGCGTCGTTCCGCGGCTTCCAGGTGTTCCTCAACGGTACGAACGATCGGCTCTACGACGAGAAGACGCAGAAGTGGGAAGTGTCGGGGCCGGGCTTCGACGCGACGTGGAACTACCTCGAGAGTGTGCGCCCCTACATCGAGCCGGAGTCGCAATGGTCGTCGCCGATGTCGGACGCGACCGTCGCGTTGAACCTGATCCCGGCGCAGAACGTGGGCATCGTGTTCGACGGCAGTTGGGTCGCGACCGCGTACGTGCCGGGCAGCTTGAAGCCGTGTCCCGGCTTCTTCACGAGCTACGGGTGGGCGAGCCTGCCGACGCAGTCCGGGCAGGGCGGGGGATACACGAACCTCTCCGGCGGCTGGGCACTGTCCGTACCGCAGCTCGCCAAGCACCCCGATCTCAGCACCGAGCTCATCGAGCTCGCGTCGAGCCCGCAGAACCTCGCGCCGTTCGACGCCAAGACGGGAAACCTCCCGCCGCGCCGAGCCGTGCTCACCGAGCCGGCGTGGATCCAGGCGACGAAGATCAACCCCGTCTTCGGGTACGCGACGAAGCAGATCCCGTACACGACCTTCCGGCCGCTGCAACCTGCGTACGTACAGGTGTCGAACGAGATCGCAAAGCTGACGGGTGACATCGCGTCGGGCAACAAGAACGCGAACGACGCCGCGCGCGAGTACGAGTCGGTCGTGACCGGCATCGTCGGCGCCGCAAACGTCGAGCGCATGACCAGCTGAGTTCGGCGTGAGCGCGGCGCGCCGTCGGCGTCGGGTACGAGGCGTTCCCGTTCCGCAGCTCACGAAGACGGGCCGGCGCCGGCTCACCGCCTTGATCATGGCGCTGCCGATGGTCGTCGTCGTTCTCGTGTTCCTCGGGTGGCCCACGATCTGGACGTTCGTGTTGTCGTTCACGAACATGACGGTCACGGGGCCGGCCGCGCGCCACTACCACTTCATCGGGTTCGACAACTACCGCAAGCTGTTCGCATCGGGCAGCGGACTGACCGACTCGATCCGCCGCAGCCTCTACTACCTCGTCGTCTCTGCATATCTCGGCCAGGCGGTGTTCGGCTTCTTCCTCGCGATGTTGATGCAGCGTTGCTCGCGCGCGCTGCGGGCGGCGGTCGGCGCGATCGTCGTGGTGGCCTGGCTGATCCCCGAGATCGTCATCGCGTGGATGTGGTTCGTGCTGCTGAGCGACGGCGGGACCGCGCAGCAGGCAACCCAGGCCCTCGGTCTCCATTACTCGTCGTGGCTGGTCACGCATCCGATGCTCGCGGTGAGTCTCGCCAACTCGTGGCGGGGCGTCGCGTTCTCGTATCTGCTCTTCAGCGCCGCGTTGAGCGACGTGCCGAAGGACCTCATCGAGGCGGCAAAGGTCGACGGTGCCGGAGGGCTACGCCGCCTCTGGCGGATCATCCTCCCTCTCGTGTCGACGACGATCCTCATCGATCTGGTGCTCATCACGCTCGGCACCCTCAACGACTTCTCGCTGATCTACGCGATGACCGGTGGAGGTCCGGGCGATGCGTCGAGCGTGCTCTCCGTGTTCATGTACCGCCAGGCTTTCGTGACCTACCAGCTCGCGTTCGGGACGGCGATCGCGGTCGTGATGCTCGCGTTGGGCGCCGTGTTCGCCGTCATCTACATCCGCATCCTGCGCCGCCAGGGTGCGTTGAACCTCGCGCGATGAGCACCCGGCACCGAACCCGACGACGCGTCCCGCGCAAGACTCTGGCCAACCTCGCGCTGATCATGATCGGCGTCGTCTTCCTCGTGCCGTTCGTCTGGCTCGTTGCGGCCGCGTTCCAGCCGCACCCGACCCTGCAACTCGGTGGTGGCGGCGGGTTCACCTTTTCGAACTTCACGAGCGTCGTCGGCGCCGGCAGCTTCCGTACCGCGCTCGGGAGCTCGCTCTATCTCGCGATCGGCACGACGGTCTTCACGACCACCCTGGCGATCCTGGCCGCGTACCCGCTGTCGCGATTCGGCTCGCGCCTCCAGCGCTGGTTCGTCTTCGTGCTGATCTTCCTCACGGGTCTGCCGATCATCGCGTTGATGATCCCCGCGTACGACTTCTACGTCACCGCGAACCTCATCAACTCGAAGTTCTGGACGGTGTGGTTCTTGACGGCGACGTCGCTGCCGTTCGCGACCTGGATCGGTCGCGCGTTCATCGACGCGGTCCCGCGCGAGCTCGAAGAGTCCGCGTGGGTCGACGGATCCTCGCGTTGGGGGTCGCTCGCGCGCATCGTCGTGCCGCTCATCCTGCCGGGGATCTCCGTCATGGCGGTGTACACGTTCGTCAACGCCTGGAGCAACTTCTTCATCCCGCTCATCCTGCTGCAAGGCTCGAACGAGCCCGCGGCCGTCACGATCTACGGCTATTTCAGCCAGTACGGCGTCGACTACGGCCACGTCGCCGCGTTCGCGCTCGTGTACTCGCTGCCGCCCGTACTGTTGTTCCTCCTCGTCTCGCGTTGGGTCGGTCGCGGATTCATGCTCGGCGGCGCGATGAAGGGATGACCGCTACAGCGTGACGAGCAGCGGTGGGACGCGCGCCGGTTGGGGACGCAACCACAGGCGAGCGGTGAAGAAGCCTTGATCGGTGTACGTCCGGTCGACGTGGCTGAGCCGCGGCATCGGATCGTGCAACGCGTACGGCGGGCTGCGGCGCAGCGTCACGCGAAGGGCGTCGGCGGTGGTGTCGTACGACCAGACGCGTCCCCACACGGGTCCCGTCCATTCGCCGCCCGGCATCTCGCCCTCCGCGCGGGCGACCCGCGACACGTGCTCGGGGTCGAGCAGGGCGAAGGGGATGACGAGCTTGAGCGCGCGGTCGCGCTCGAGCCAGGTGCCGGCCGCCTCGACCAGTCCATCGGGGCCGCCCGCGCAGAACAGCTCCGAAGCGGGGGAGGGCGCGACCTCGGCGCCGTAGCTCACGAGCGAGTGTCCCCATGTGTCGGTGCCGTCCTCGACCACGGCAAGGCGCACACCGGCGGGGGGTGGGTCGAGCGCCCCGGGCCGGCCCGGAACGGGTGCCCAGCGCAGCTCTCGTTCCTCGTGCGGCGCGAGGGTGAGGTGCACGAGGACGTGCAGCCGCCACGCGATGCCGTGCTGCTCGACCCGGCGGAGCACGGCGTCGCAGCCGTCGACGACCACATCCTGGGCGAGTTGCGAAGAGGTCCACACGGCATCGACCCATCCGCACCACGACTCACCGAGTGTCTCGCGAGCAATCACCGGCCGCCCTTCGTCGACGCGCTGGCGGGGGATGATCGTAGGAACCGTCGCGGGTCCGGGAACCGGAGCATCGAGTTCTCGTGCGATCCTCGCGAGATCGACGGACGCCTCGTCGTACACATCCGTTACGGATGTGCCGGCGAGCACGTCGTGGAACTGCCAGAACAGCAGCGGTTCCCACGAGTCGAGCGGTGTCCGGTGTTGCAGCAGCCGGCATTCGAGCGCGCGCATGCGCTCCTTGAACGACACGAGCGTGGCGTAGCAGCCGCGCGCGTGATGCACGAGGTCGCCGCGAATGATCGGCAGCGCCCCGACGTCGATCTGCTCGGCGAACGAGGCGATCGAACCGTGCCGCGCGAAGCCGCCCGCGCACAACTCGTCCGCGGCCGCGAGGTGGGCCCGCGTCGGCCCGCCACCGTGATTGCCGACGCCGTACAGACACAGCCCGGACGCGTCGAGCGTCGGGACTCCCGAATACTGCTCGGCCCGCACCACCGTGACGCGCGCGCCGTCGTCACCTTCCCACACGAAACGTGCGGGGAGCCCGGACTCGGCCTGCGAGGGCCGGGTGATGACGTACGTCGTGAGCCCCGCGTCGCGCAGCACTCCGGGCAGCCAGCTCGGATGGCCGAACGTGTCGGGCGAGAAGCCCACGGTGCAACGTCGACCGACCAGCCGCTCGAACGCTCGCTGACCCAGCGCGGCCTGGCGGTGGATCGAGGCGGGTGACGCACCGAAGAGATCGGCCTCGACCCACCAACCACCGACCGGTTCCCATCGTCCGGCGCCGACGAGCTCGCGGATTCGGGCCATCAGACCGGGGTCGGCCTCGGTCAGCCATTGGTACACGACCGCCTGGCTCATGACGAAGGTCGCGGAATCGTGCGCGGACAGGAGCTCGACTGCGGATCGCGCGGTATCGAGCGCCTCGATGCGCGCCTCGCGCGGTCCCCAACCCCAGGCCAGGTCGAGATGGGCGTGGCCGGCGAGCGTCACCGGCGCGGCTCGCGCGGTGGCGCCGGACCCCTGCTCGTCCTGCTCGTGCACGCCAGACCCGGTCACGACGACGCGGATGCTACCGGCCATCGGCGTGGGCGAGACTGGAGGAGACCAGCGACACGAAGGCCGCGTACCCATGCCACCGATCTCCGACGAAGTCCACGAGGCAATTGCGCGAGCCGCCGACCTGATCGCGACCTCGCAGCGGCACGACGGGCTGCTCGTCGTCGCCGGGAACGGCGGCAGCTTCGCCGATGCGCTGCACATCGGCGGCGAGCTGGCGAAGGACTTCGAACGCGCGCGGCCGCTGCCCGAGCCCCTCCGGCAGCGAATCGCCGCGGTATCCGGCCGCGAGGAGCTCGGTGCGTGCCTCCAGCAAGGTCTTCGGGTCGTCGTCCTCGGCGCGAACGGCGCGCTCAGCTCCGCGATCGACAACGACTTCGCGGTGCGCCACGCCGGTCTTGCCCAAGAGCTCTGCTCGCTGGGCCGGACCGGCGACACGCTGCTCGCCATCAGCACGAGTGGAGCCTCGGCGAACATCCTCAATGCGGGCTACGTCGCGCGGGCGCTGGATATGCACGTGGTCGCACTCACCGGCCCCGTACCCAACCGGCTCGCCGACCTGGCCGACGTCGCCATTTCCGCCGGCGGGACGACGACCGCAGAGGTACAAGCGCAGCACGTCGTCGCCTATCACGAGCTGTGCCGGCTGGTCGAGCGCAATCTCTTTGCCTGATGCTCGCCGATCGGTTCGAGCCGTCGTACCGTGTGCGGTGGAGGTGTGAGCCATGACCGAAGACGAAGCGTTCAAGCGGCTGGCCGCCGAGAACCTCTCGGGGTTCGGCTGGAGCGTGACTGCCGACGACGTTCCCGACAGTCAGAGTGTCGACACCGTCATCAATCGGCTGCTGACGTGGTGGGGCGGCATCGACCAGGACACTAAGGACATCGTCAACTACTCCGACGTCGCCGACGGGTTGTGGTCGAAGGGATGGCTCACCGAGTGGCCGGGCCTCTATACCTTGACGAAGGGCAATCCGTTCGAACGCCTGAGCGCCACGCTCGAAGACATCCGGTTGAGCATGGAGAACGCGAAGACACGGGCTCCCGACTACGCGGCGCAGCACCCGAGCTGATCCCGACGCCTCTCCGGAGCTGGGCGACGAACGACTAGTCCACGGGAAGCGCGTCCGTTGACTGCGCGAACGTGCCGATGCGGCGGAGCTTGTGCCAGTTCGTGCGCGTCCCGGCCAGGGCGGACGCGACCGACTGGATCACGACGAGGTACATCAGCTGCCGGTAGACGACCTGTTGCAACGGCAACGTCCACACATCGCGGGTCGGTTCACCGTCGAGGCGCAGCGCGACGGCACAGACCAACATTTGCAGGGCCGTGAACGCGAGCCAGAACGCGATGATCATCGTGCGGTCGAGGAACAGAATGCCGTACAGCGCGAACAGGTCGACGAGCGGGCCGAGAAGCGGGAGCGCGATCTGGAAGAGCACAACGTAAGGGAGGCCGAGGCGGCCGAGCCGGCTCACGTCGTTGGTTTCGAGGGCCGCGCCACGATGCTTCCAGACGCTCTGCATCGTCCCGTACGACCACCGGTAGCGTTGTCGCCACAGGTCGCGCAGACCTTGCGGTGCCTCGGTCAATGCGATCGCACGGGGCTCGTAGGCGACGCGGTATCCCGCTCGGTGAATCGCCATCGTCAGGTCCGTGTCCTCGGCGAGCGTGTCGTCCGAGAAGCCGCCGACCTCCGCGAGCGCAGATGCCCGGAACGCGCCGATCGCCCCCGGGACCGTCGGCATGCAGCCGAGCATGTCGTACATCCTGCGGTCCAAGTTGAAGCCGAGCACGTATTCGAGGTGTTGCCACCGTCCGAGCAACTGATTGCGGTTGCCAACCTTGGTATTGCCCGATACTGCGCCGACCCGGGCATCCTGCAGCGGTTGCACGAGCTGCCGGAGCGCGTTGGGCGTGAACACGGTGTCACCGTCGACGGTCACGATGACCTCGCCGTAGGCGATCTCGAGCCCTGCATTCAGCGCCCGCGCTTTCCCGGCATTCGCCTGGCGCACGAGCCGTATCTCGCACGACGTGATCTCCCCTGCAAGGCGCCCGACGATCGCGGCAGTGTCGTCCGTCGAGCCGTCATCGACGACCACGATCTCGAACGGGCGGTAGTCCTGCGCCGCGAGAGAGCGGACGGCTGCTTCGATACCGGCCGCTTCGTTGTACGCAGGCACGAGGATGGTCACGACGGGTGTGTAGCCCAGATCGACCGCGACGAGCCGGCGGCGGTGGCGCGGCACACACAGCATCACGACCACGAGACGTCCGAGCATCAGTACCACGAACGTGATCGCAAGGAAGGTGAACGCATCCACGAACTTGTTGCTCGTCCAGAACGCCGCCGCGAGCCCCGTACTCTGCCAACGCTCGGTGGCGCTCGCGACCGGCATAACAGCGTCACGCTGAAGGTGCGCAAGGTCGCCGATCGTTACGAACCGGTCACCGCGAGCCAGCAACTCGGGGATGATGCGGTCGAGCGCGGCGACGGTACGAGCACGGTTCCCGCCGCCGTCGTGCATCAAGATGACTGCGCCCTCATTGCCGTTCGGTGTCGCGCGCCGCACGATGTCGTCGACAGTTGCATTGGGTTTCCAATCCTCGGCATCCTGCGTCGCGGTCGCTATCAGGTAGCCCTGCTGCGCCACGCGCCGCCACGCTCGCAGGGTTTCGGCGCCCGCAGCCGAAGGCTCGCTCGAGTAGGGCGGACGGAACAGAATCGTGTGATGACCGGTGGCGGCCGCGATGGCCGATTCTGTCAGCCGTAACTCGAGTCGAAGACGCCATGCCGGAAGACCCCGCAGTTCGACATGCGAGAACGTGTGGTTCCCGATCTCGTCGCCGGCCGCGTATTCCTCGTGCACCAGACGAGCGTGCGCGAACGCGTGACTGCCGATGACGAAGAACGTCGCCGGCACGTGGTAGCGCGCCAGAACCTCGAGCACCTTGGGCGTCCATGACCCGTTCGGCCCGTCGTCGAACGTGAGCGCAACCGTGCCCACGGGCGGCGAGACGGATCGGATCGCATCGCCGGACAGGTCGAGCACCGGCCCGACCGTGTTCATTTGCGGAACGACCCCCGAAGTGTCATCTGACTGAGTCGACGCACGTCCGATCTCGGAGCGCGCGTAACCCTGCAGCAGTAGCACACACGAAGTGAGGGCCAGCAGCACACCGAGCGTCCACCAGTGCTCGGTGAACCCACGAGTTGCACGCTTTGCCCGCGTCCTTGACGTCACGGCTTATGACCCTTGCCGGGGACGCTCGTCGGCGGACCGTGCCCGTGCGTACGGGTCGGAAGATTCACCGACGTCGTGGTCGTCGGGACAGTCGTGGGTGACGTCGCCGTCGAGCCGGCCGTTGTCGGGGAGCTGGACGCCGGGCCCGCGGTCGTCGGCGAAACGCCCGGTATGGACACCGCCGGTGTGGCGAGCCCGGGTGAGCCGGTCGCGGTGTTCGGCTGCGATCCCCGGCCGGCAACGCCGTGCGCGGCGCCCGAGAGCGAGGCTGCGGGCGCCGCAACCGTC
>DATMUX010000507.1:0-6170 GCA_035563695.1 Acidimicrobiia bacterium | reverse complement strand
CGGGCGGCCGCCGCCCAGCTCGGGCGGCGGCCGCGGGCCGTGTCCCCGTAGAGCGTGAACTGGCTCACGACGAGCGCGCCCCCGCCGACATCGAGCAGCGACCGGTTCATCACGCCCGCGTCGTCATCGAACACGCGCAGGTTCGCGACCTTGCCCGCGAGCCTCGCCGCGACACCTGCGTCGTCGGCGTGGGTCACGCCGAGGAGCACGCAGAGCCCCGGTCCCGGCCCGATGGCACCCGCGACCTCACCGGCGACGGTGACGCGCGCTTCCGTGACGCGCTGTACCAACGCGCGCACGCCGAAGCTACGACGCGGCTTTCTCGGCGGCCTCGCTCCACTCGCCCGTGCGCGCCAGCCCGTTCATCTGGGAGCGGTGCAGGTACGCGGCCTGCCCGGCAGCGATGTTCGCGTCGTCACCCTTCCAGGCCTTGAGCGCCGGCGCTTGCAGCGCGCGCCCGTACGAGAACGAGAACTGCCACGGGTGCGGACCCTTCTTGTTGATCGCGTCGAGGTTGGCCGTCGCCTCCTCGTCGCCCTGGCCGCCCGACAGGAACAGGATGCCGGGCACCGCCGCGGGCACGACTTCCCGGAAGCACGCGATCGTCGCGTCGGCGACCTCGTCGGGTGCGGCCTTGCCGCCCGCGAACTTCTTGCCCGGGATGACCATGTTCGGCTTGAGCAGCATCCCCTCGAGCTCGATGCGCTGCGCGATCAGCGCGTCGAACACGGTGAGCAGCGTCGCGGTCGTGACGGCCGAGCAGCGTTCGATGGAGTGATCACCATCCATCAGCACCTCGGGCTCGACGATCGGCACGATGCCTTCGTCCTGGCAGAGCACCGCGTAGCGGGCCAGCGCGTGCGCGTTGACGTCGAGGCAGTACTGCGAAGGGATGCCGTCGGCGATGTCGATTACCGCGCGCCACTTCGCGAATCGCGCGCCGAGCTCGCGGTACTCGACGAGCCGCGCGCGCAGGCCGTCGAGACCATCGGTGACGAGCTCTCCGGCCGACTTGGCGAGGGGTGTCGTGCCCTTGTCGACCTTGATGCCGGGGATGATCCCCTGCTCCTCCAGGATCTTCGCGAGCGGGCGGCTGTCGGACGCGGCCTGGCGGATCGTCTCGTCGAACAGGATCACGCCGCTGATGTGCTCGGCCGCGCCCTTCGTGGTGAACAGCATCTCGCGGTAGGCGCGCCGGCGGTCCTCGGTCGATTCCACGTTGATCGAGTCGAAGCGCTTCTTGATCGTGCCGCTGCTCTCGTCGGCCGCGAGAATGCCCTTGCCGGGCGCAACGATTGCGCGAGCGATCTGGTTGAGCGTGCCGTCCATCGCTTCTCTCCTGGTCGTGATCCGGCCAAGATTAGGCGCCGGGACGGTGGACACGGCATCCGGGCAGTGCTAGACGAGGGCCAAGCGGGGAGGCGACTCGTGGGCGACGCCGGCGCGAAGAAGCCTGATGTCCCGGCAGCTGCGCCGCAGCAGCTCAAGGACTTCGTCGAGTGCACGGGCACGACGCTCGGCTTCAAGGTGGGCGACAAGCTCGACTGGTTCCCCGACCCGGTGCCGACGATCACGATCGGCGAGATCAGCACGACTGCCGCCGGCGGTGTGCAGATCAAGGGCTCGGCCGCCGAGGGATTCGTGTCCGTGTCGGTGACGATCTCGGTGAGCAACGGCAAGCTCGACGCGCAGTTGGAAGGGCTGACGAACTTCGTCGGCGGTGACAAGGCCGCCGACTGGGTCAAGCAGTTGAACGATTGGCTCGCGAGCAACGGCAAGAAGCTCGACGCGCCGAAGTTCGACAAAGCGAAGAAAACGGCGACGATCGCGAAGAGCGCGGCCGCGGCCAAGGCCGACCCGAAGGCGACGCCGCAGCCCGGTGTGAAGGCGGCGCCGGTCGTGCCGCCGGAGGAACCCGAACCGGTGCCCGCACCGCCGGCGTTTCCGGTCGGGACGGCGCCGCTCGCCGACGGCGACGCGATCTACACCGGAGATCCCGAGCAGGCCGATCTCGTCGTGACCATCGACGCCGACACCGGCGAGACCCAGATCGACGAATACGGAGCGGGCAAGCGTCGCGTCGGCTGCGGCGCCGCCGCGCTCGTCGTGATGCTCGTGGCGCTGGCCGGAGGACTGGTCGTGTACGGCGTCACGCGCGGCGGGAGCCACTCGACGAGCGGACCGGCGTCGCACCCGACCGGGACCGAGAGCCCCACGCCGTCGAGCGGCGGCACGCAGGCGACCGGCGTCGCGAACTTCGGTTTCCTGAAGAGTGCCGAGCTCGAGAAGGTGCCGCAGGGCCATCTCGCCTACAACTCGAACCCCGCGCTGCCGCCGATCCAGGCGACCGTCCCGTCGAGCGACATCAAGGGCATCTTGTACGGGAACGTGGTCCTGAACGCGACCCAGGCGAGCCAGTTCGGATGCACCCCGCACAACGGCTACCTCGTCGTGTGCGGCGCGAACACCGCGCCGCTCACGCCGGCGACCTACCAGCTCTTCGGTGTCGACCTGGGCGGCAACGTGTTGCCCGTCGGCACGAACTGGTACGGCTTCGGGTTCGCGTTCCAGGACACCTCCCAGATCGCGCGTTCGTATCAACCGTCGGCGCACTACGCCCGCGACTACTTCGGCCTCTCCACGAGTGACGTCCGGCTCGACGAGTCACCGCAGTCGGGCTGGATGCTCAACTACTTCGTCGCGAACGGACCCATGTTGACCCGCGAGCCCTCGCCGTTCCGCGCGATCGTCGCGGGTCCGACCGTCCTGCTGCTCGCCCCGCCCAATACCGTCGGCGCGAAGGAGGTCGAGCGTTTCTACGTGATCGCGCATCACGGTGATCAGTGTCAACAGCCGCCGTACGACGACTGCTCGGGCACCGTGTTCCCGTGGCAGCCCGCGGCCTACACCCAGCTCGGCTAGCGCGCTCGCGTCACTCCCATTCGCCTGCGACCGTAGGGAGCGTCACTCCCATTCGATAGTTCCGGGAGGCTTCGACGTGATGTCGTACGCCACCCGGTTCACGCCCGGAACCTCGTTGATGATGCGCGACGAGATCCGCTCCAGCACGTCGTAGGGCAGGCGGGCCCAGTCGGCGGTCATCGCATCGTCGGACGTGACCGCGCGCAGGATGATCGGGTACGCGTAGGTGCGATCGTCGCCCATCACGCCAACGGTCTTCACGGCGGGGAGCACGGCGAAGCTCTGCCAGATGTCGCGGTAGAGGCCGGCGCGCCGGATCTCCTCGACGACGACCGCATCGGCCCGCTGCAGGATCTCGATGCGTTCCCGCGTGATCGTGCCGATGATGCGCACGGCCAGGCCGGGGCCGGGGAACGGCTGGCGCCACACGATCTCCTCGGGGAGCCCGAGCTCTTCGCCGATCGCGCGCACCTCGTCCTTGAACAGCTCGCGCAGCGGCTCCACCAGGGCCAGCTTCATCACCTCGGGCAGGCCGCCCACGTTGTGGTGGCTCTTGATGTTGGCGTTGTCGCCGCCGCCCGACTCGACGATGTCGGGATACAAGGTGCCTTGCACGAGGAAGCGCGCATCGCCGAGCTCGCGGGCTGTCTCCTCGAACACGCGGATGAACAGCTCGCCGATCGTCTTGCGCTTCCGTTCGGGATCGATCACGTCGTCGAGGGCGTCGAGGAACCGGTCCGCGGCCTTCACGTGCACGAGGTCGACGGCGAACTGCTCGCGAAACGTCTGCTCGACCTGCTCGGCCTCCCCGAGCCGCAACAAGCCCGTGTCGACGAACACGCAGATCAACTGGTCTCCGACCGCCTTGTGCACCAGCGCGGCGGCAACCGCGGAGTCGACGCCTCCCGAGAGCCCGCAGATCACACGCGCGTCACCGACCTGCGCGCGGATCTCGGCGACCGCGTGCTCGATGATCGACACGTTCGTCCATGTCGGCCGGCAGCCGGCGCCGTCGTACAGGAACGCCTTCAACACCGCCTGACCGTGCTCGGTGTGCACGACCTCGGGATGGAACTGCACGGCGAAGATCGCGCGGTCGCGGTCCTCGAACGCGGCGACGGGCACGGCTTCGGTGCGCGCCGTCACCGCGAACTCGGGCGGCGCGCTCGTGATCGAGTCGCCGTGGCTCATCCACACCGTCTCGTCGACCGGGAGGTCGGCGAACAACAACGACGACCCTTCGACGTGCAGCTCCGTACGTCCGTACTCGCCCTGGCCGGTCTTGGCGACTTCGCCGCCGAGATCGCGCGCGACGAGCTGCGCCCCGTAACAGATGCCGAGGATCGGCACACCCGAGTCGTAGATCGCGGCATCGATGCCGGGCGCACCGGGGACGTGCACCGATGCGGGGCCGCCCGACAGGATGATCGCCTTGGGCCTGCGGGCGAGCATCTCGGAGACGGGCATCGACCGCGGGACGATCTCGCTGTAGACGTGCGCCTCGCGTACACGGCGGGCGATCAACTGCGCGTACTGCGCACCGAAATCGACGACGAGGACGAGGTCGGTCTCGCTCAACGGGCGAGCGACAGCGAGAGCTCGTTGCCCTCGGTGTCGGCGATCGTGGCGAGCGTGATACCACCCTCGTCGGCCTTGAACTCCGGTTCGTGCACGACCGCGCCACCTGCGGCGCGCGCGGCGGCACACGCGGCTTCGATGTCGTCGACGTCGAAGCCGAGGCCGCACTCGTGGTGCTCGCCCCGGCCCCCGCCGTGCAGACCGATCTGCGCGCCGGCAACCACGAGCGACGTCCAGTCCGGCGACGAGAAGCGCACCTCGGCACCGAAGACGTCCGTGTAGAACCGCGTGGCGCGCTCCATCTCGTCGACGTAGACGATGCAGTAGGTGCCGACGGTGCGCAACGGCTATCCCGCCATGCCGATGCCCTGGGCGCGCTGCAGCGACTTGCCCTCCGTCTTCAGCGCCGGCGCGACCATCACCTCGGCCTTTTGGAATTCCTTCACGGTCTCGTAGCCGGTCGTGGCCATCGAGGTGCGCAGCGCGCCGAACAGGTTGAGTGTCCCGTCGTTCTCGTGCGCGGGACCCACGAGGATCTCCGAAAGGGTTGCCTTCTCGCCGGCGAACACCCGGGCGCCCCGCGGCAACGTGGGGTGGAACGTCGCCATGCCCCAGTGGTACCCGCGGCCCGGCGACTCGTACGCGCTCGCGAGCGGCGACCCGATCATCACCGCGTCGGCGCCGCACGCGATCGCCTTGGCGATGTCGCCGCCGGTGCGCATGCCGCCGTCGGCGATCACGTGTACGTACACGCCGGTCTCGTCGAGGTGACGGATGCGCGCGCCCGCGGCGTCGGCGATGGCCGTCGCCTGCGGCACGCCGATGCCCAGCACGCCGCGGCTCGTGCATGCGTGGCCCGGCCCGACGCCCACCAGGATGCCGACCGCGCCGGTGCGCATGAGGTGCAGCGCGGTGGAGTACGACGCGCACCCGCCGACGATGACCGGCAGGTCGAACTCCCGGATGAACTTCTTCAGGTTGAGGGGCTGGCGCGCCGGATCGTGCGACACGTGCTCGGCCGACACCACGGTCCCCTGCACGACGAGGATGTCGAGCTCCGCATCGAGCACGTGCTTGGCGTACTGCTCGACGCGCTGCGGCGTCAACGACGCGCAGGCCGTGACCCCACCCGCCTTCACTTCGCGAACCCGCTTGCCGATCAGCTCCTCTTTGATCGGCTCGTTGTAGATCTCCTGCATGCGCCGCGTCGCCTTCTCGGGCGCGAGCGCGCTGATCTCCTCGAAGACGGACTCCGGGTCGTCGTAGCGCGTCCACAAGCCCTCGAGGTTCAGGCACGCGAGACCGCCGAGCTTGCCGATCTCGATCGCGGTTGCGGGCGAGACGACACCGTCCATCGCCGCGGCCATCATCGGCAGCTCGAACTGATAGGGCCCCAGCTTCCAGGAGATGTCGATGTCGTCGGGGTCGCGGGTGCGCCGCGAGGGCACGATCGCGATGTCGTCGAAGCCGTAGGCCTGGCGCCCCTTCTTGCCGCGCCCGATCTCTAGTTCCATCGTCGAATTCTCGCAGGGTCTGCGGACGAGAAGACCCCGCACAGGGCGGGGCCGGAGGAGCGTCGGCGGGGCGCTTTCTGGAGCTTGTGGGCGACGACGGCCAAGTGCGCCTGAGCATAGCAACGGGGCGAGTGCGCCAACTGCCTTGGCTATCCT
>DATMUX010000506.1:0-10638 GCA_035563695.1 Acidimicrobiia bacterium | reverse complement strand
CTGTCGACGGGACGTGCGGGCCGCGGCACAGGTCGGTGAAGCACACGTCGGACTCGCTCATGTTGCGATACACCGAAACGCCGGCACCGTTACCGCCGGCCTCGCCTGCGTCGTCCGCGTCGCCGGCGCCGCCGCGTACCTTCTCGATGATCTCGCGCTTGTACGGCTGATCGGAGAACAGCTCGAGTGCGTCGTCGTACGTCAACTCGTCGCGAGCGAACCGCTGGTCGGCCTTCACGATCGTGCGCATTTCCGCCTCGATGCGCTCGAGATCGTCGTCGCTGAACGTCGCGCCGTCGGGAAGATCGAAGTCGTAGTAGAAGCCGTCGGCGATCGCCGGACCGATCGCGACCTTGGCGCCCGGGAACAGCCGCGTCACAGCCTCGGCCATCACATGCGCGGTCGAGTGCCGCAGCACCTCGCGCCCGTCGTCGGAGTCGGGCACCACGATCTGCAGGCGGGTGTCGTGCCCGAGAGGGCGGGAGAGATCGATCCACTCGCCGTCGGCCTTGGCCGCGATCGCGGCCTTGGCCAGGCCCTTGCCGATGGACGCGGCCACCTCGGCCGGCGTGGTTCCGGTCGCGTACTCCCGGCTCGAACCGTCGGGCAGGGTGACCGTGATCTGATCGCTCATGATCCCGACGAGGCTAGCAACGGCCGCGCCGGTGCCCGCGTCGATTAGCGCGAGAGCGGTCGCTCCAGGTCGATGCCGATGAGCCGGCCGAGCTCACACAGCACACCGTGCGCGCCGGGATCGTCGCCCCCCGACAGCATGGCGCTCGCGAAATCGTCGAGCGCATCGAGCGCGCGCGGCGTATCGAGGTCGTCGTCGATGGCGGCGCGCATCCGCTGCGCGAACGGGCGCGGATCGGGCCCCGAGCGATGTTCGGCGGCCGCCAGCAACCTGCGCAGCAGCGCGGTGCCCTCGTCGAGATCGGTGTCGTACCACTCGAATCCGTGGCGGTAGTGGTGGCGCATGAGCGCGAGCCGGATCGCGCGCGGGTCGGCCTGCTTCAGCAAGTCGCTGACGAACACGAGGTTGCCGAGGGATTTCGACATCTTCTCGCCCTCGTAGTTCACCATCGCCGAATGCAACCAGTGCTTCACGAACGGCTCACCCGTGAGCGACTCGCTCTGCGCGATCTCGCACTCGTGGTGAGGGAAGATGAGATCGGTGCCGCCTCCGTGGAGGTCGAGGGTCGGCCCATGCTCGTGCATGGCCATCGCGGAGCACTCGATGTGCCAGCCCGGGCGCCCGACGCCGAAGGGCGCGCGCCACGCCGGCTCGTCGGCCAGTGACGGCTGCCACAGCACGAAGTCGAGCGGCTGGCGGCGGTGGGGATCGTCGGGGTTACCACCCCGGGCCCGCGCCAGCTTGATCATCTGATCCTCGGCGTAGTGCGACAGCTGCCCGTAGCGCGGGAAGCTCGACACGTCGAAGTACGCGGTCCCGTGCGTCAGGTACGCGTGGCCGTTCTCGAGCAGCCGCGCGACGAGGTCGATGATCTGATCGATCGCTTCCGTGGCGCGCGGCTCGGCCATCGGCTCGCGCATCTCGAGCGCGGCCATGTCGCCGTGAAAGCGCGCGACCTCGGACGCGGCGAGCTCGAGGTACGGGACGCCCAACTCGCGGGCCTTCGGCAGGATCGAGTCGTCGACGTCGGTGATGTTGCGGACGTAGCGCACCTCGTGGCCGAGCTCCTCGAGCCGGCGGATGAGCAGGTCGTAGGTCAGGTAGGTCGCGGCGTGGCCGAGGTGCGTGGAGTCGTACGGCGTGATCCCGCACACGTACATCCGCACGACGGGTGGTGGATCGAAGGGGACGATCGTGCGCCGGGCGGTGTCGTACAGACGCAGGACCACGTTCGCACCCTAGCGCCCGGGCCACGACGTGCCGTACCCCGACACGTCGAGGATGCGCCCGGTGAACTCGGTACCGATCTGCGACGCGAGATACGCGACCGGCGGCACGACCGCGTCGGGAGTGGTCCACGTCGACCAGTCGTGGTCGTCACCGAGCTCGCGTGTTGCCATCTCCGTCTTCACCGCACCGGGGCGCAGCGCGTTGATCGTCACGCCGAACGGTTGGAGCTCGGGCGCGGCCGCGCTCGTGAAACGTTCCATGGCAGCCTTCGCCACCGTGTAGAAGAGAAAGCCCGGCGGCATGAACGGTTGCGAAGCGTGATCAGCGCCGGCCGACGAGATGTTGACGATGCTCCCGCCGCCCTCGCGAGTCATGTGCGGCAACACGGCGCGCGTGAGCACGTAGAGGCTGCGCACGTTGACGCGCATCGACTCGTCCCACTGCTCGACGGTCGAATCGAGCAGGGCCGATCGCGTCGGGGCCATCGCGTTGTTGACCACGACGTCGAGCCGGCCCAGTTCGCCGACGGTCGCGGCGACGAGCCTTTGGATGTCGTCGGAGTCGCCGATGTCGCACCGAACCGCCAGCGCCGCTCCGCCCTCCGACTCGATGGCGCGCACGGTCTCATGGATCGTCCCCGGAAGGCCACCCGGAACCGCGTGCTCGGTGCGCGCCGCGCACACGACCACGGCGCCGAGGCGCGCCAGCCCGAGCGCGAGACCCTTGCCGATCCCGCGTGACGCGCCCGTGACGACGACGACGCGGGCGCGCAGATCGGGCGCGGCGGCGGTGCTCACACCGAGGTGAGTCGCAGGCTGGCCCGCATCTTGTGGCGAATGTTGATCGTGAGCAACACCGCGGCGAACGTCTCCATACCCACCGCGTTGCGCAACGAGCCGCCGTCGAGCGGGCGCAGGTTGGGGATGCTGCTCGTGATCTGCATCACCGTCGCCTTCGCGTCGTCCTCGTCGCCCAGCACTACCACGTCGCTCTCCATGACGTGATCGATCGCCGCGAACTCCGCGGCCGGAACGAGATGGAACGCGGTGCAGACCCGCGAGCGCCACAGCAGCGCCTGGATCTCGGCCGCGACCGAGCCGTGCGGCGGCAGCACCGCGTTGAACTCGTTCCCGTGCTTGACGAGGTTGTTCGCCATCGAGACGACGATCTTGCCGGGCAGGCGCTCGGCATGCTCCTGCACGGTGGGGATCGCCGAGTCGGCGTGCACCGCGAGCACGACGACCGGCGCGTCACACGCCCACGCGTTGTCGCACGCGATCAGACGGCCGGCGACCCGGTCACCCCACTCCTTCTCGAGGTCGGCCACGGCGCCTCGCGCCTTGTCGACCGCCCGGGACCCGAACAAGACCTCGTGCCCGACGCTCGCGAGTCGCGCCGCCAGACCACTGCCCGCGGGGCCCGTCGCCCCCAAGATCCCGATCCGCATCGGCGAAGGATAGTGGCACCCCGAATTCCTCCCAACTGTTGGGAGGTTCGTGGGCGTATAGCGCCTCTCACGCGCCCATCTGTTGGGAGGATCGTGGGCGTATAGCGCCTCTCACGCGCCCATCTGTTGGAGCTTCGTGGGCGTATAGCGCCTCTCACGCGCCCATCTGTTGGGAGCTTCGTGGGCGTATGACGCCCATCACGCGCCCGACAGTTGGGAGGGTTTCAGGCGATGCAGTCGGCGCCGAAGAGGATGCGCAACTCGGCGAACAAGCCGTTGCGGGCGTCGCAGTGGAACTCGTCACCGAGGCGCAGGTCGGTCTCCTTGTCGGGACCGACCAGGGTCAACACCACGGGACTGTCGCCCGGATTCGCGGCGAGGATCTCACGCAGGCGTTCCACACGCTCGCTCGTCAGCGCCCCCGCCTTCACGCGCAGCCTCACGGGCGGCCCCGAGTCGATGTGCACTTCGGGGCGGGTGATCTCCATCGCCATCAGCTTCGGCGTGTCGTCGCGCTTGTCGACGCGGCCCTTCACCGTCACGATCGCGTCGGGGTTCAGGAGCTCGCCGTACGTCAACATCGTCTTCGGGAACACCATCACCTCGATCGCCGCCGCGAGGTCTTCGAGCACGAACGTCGCCATGAGATCGCCCCGCTTGGTGTACTTGCGCTGAAGGGCCGTGACGACGCCGGCGACGGTGCGCATCACGCCGTCGTCGAAGTCGGCGAGCTCGGCGATCGAGCACTCGACGAGCCGGCGGAGCGCCCGCTCCGCGCCCATCAACGGATGGTCGCTCACGTAGAGGCCGAGCATCTCCTTCTCCGCGCTCAGCCGCTCGGTCTTGGCGAACTCGACGTCGGGAATCGGCATGCGGTCGTCGAACACGGAACCTCCGGCATCGCCATCGCCGCCGGTGTCGCCGAGATCGAACAGGCTCATCGTGCCGGCCTCGCGCTCGCGCCGGCGCCGGAGCGCGACCTCGATGATGTTCTCGAAGACCATCAACAATCCCTTGCGGGAATGGCCGAGCGAGTCGAACGCGCCGCCGTTGATCAACGACTCGACGGTGCGCTTGTTGAGCACCGCAGGGTCGACACGCTCGCAGAAGTCGTGGAAGCCGGAGAAGGGACCGCCCCGTCCGCGTTCTTCGATGAGCAGACCGGCCACACCTTCGCCGACGTTGCGTACCGCCGACAATCCGAAGCGAATCGCGTCGACGCGATCACCGCGGCGCGCCTCACACGCGAAGTCGCTCGCCGACGCGTTCACGTCGGGGACGAGCACGGGGATGTCGAGCTGGCGGCACTCGTTGAGGTACACCGCCGCCTTGTCGAGGTTCGTCTTGACGCTCGTCAGCAGCGCGGCGAGGTACTGAACCGGGTAGTTCGCCTTCAGCCACGCGGTCTGGTACGTGATGTAGCCGTAGCCGACCGTGTGCGACTTGTTGAACGAGTAGTCGGCGAACGGCTCGATCTTGTCGAAGTAGCGCTCGGCGAACTCCTTGGAGTGGCCGTTGCGCAGGCAGCCATCGACGAACTTCGAGCGCTCCTTGGCGATCAGCGCGCGGATCTTCTTTCCCGTCGCCTTGCGGAGGTTGTCGGCCTCTTCCAGGGAGTAGCCGGCGAGCTTCTGTGACACGCGCATCAGCTGCTCTTGATAGATCATGAGCCCGAACGTCGGTCCGAGGATCTCCTCGAGGTCGGGATGGTCGAACGAAACGGGCCTGCGACCGTTCTTGCGGTCGGCGTACTCGTTGTGCCAGTTCTGCGCCATCGGCCCCGGCCGGTACAGCGCGAGCACGGCCGAGACGTCCTCGAAGGTGTCGGGCGCCATCGAACGCAGCAGCGCCCGCATCGGCCCACCTTCGAGCTGGAACACCCCGATCGTGTCGGCGCGCCGCAAGAGTTCGAACGTCGGCGGATCGTCGAGCGCAAGATCGTCGACGTCCGGCCGGAAGCCCGTCGTGCGCTCGATGAGATCGAGTGCGATCTCCATCACGTCGAGGTTCCGCAGGCCGAGGAAGTCCATCTTCAACAGGCCGAGGTCCTCGACGCCGTGCATCTCGTACTGCGTGACGATCGGCGCCTCTTCGAGCGGCGTTCCCGGCTCCGGCTTGCGCTGCACCGGCAGGTACTCGGTGAGCGGGTCGCGCGTGATCACGACGGCGGCCGCATGGATGCCGTCCTGGCGGCGCAGACCCTCCAACCCGCGCGCGACGTCGATGACGCGGCGGGCGTCGGGATCCTCGCCGTAGAGCTCGCGGAGCTCGGTGGCCATCTTGTAGCCGTCGAGGTACTTGGCGGACTGCTCGAAACAGGCCGACAGCGGCGTGTCGCGACCCATGATGAGCGGAGGCATCAGCTTGGCGATCTTGTCGCCCACGGCGTACGGGTATCCGAGCACACGTGCCGCGTCGCGCACCGCCGCCCGGGCTTTGATCGTCGAGAACGTGATGATCTGCGCGACGTGGTCGTGGCCGTACTTCTGCGCGGCGTACCGGATCATCTCGCCCCGGAAGCGCGAGTCGAAGTCCATGTCGATGTCGGGCATCTGCTTGCGCCCGGGGTTCAGAAACCGCTCGAACAGCAGGTCGTACCTGATCGGATCGATGTCGACGATCCGCAGGCAGTACGCAACACACGACCCGGCCGCGCTCCCCCGCCCGGGGCCGACGCGGATGCCGTGCGACTTCGCGTACCGCACGAGATCCCAGACCACGAGGAAGTACGCGGGGAAGCCCATCGCCTTGATGGTGTCGAGCTCGTACTCGATGCGCTCCACGACGTGCTGTGCGGGCGTCGCGCCGTAGCGCTCCTTCGCGCCCTGCATCGTGAGCTCGCGCAGGTACGAGTTCTCGTCGTGACCCTCGGGCACGGGGAACGACGGCAGGATCGCCTGCCCGAACGCGAGCTCGACGTTCGCCCGCTCCGCGATCAGCAGCGTGTTGTCGCACGCCTCGGGCAGCTCCGAGAAGATCGAGCGCATCTCCGCCGCGCTCTTGATGTAGAAGTCGTCACCGTCGAACTTGAACCGGTTGGCATCGGTCTGCAGCGCGCCGGTCTGCACGCACAAGAGCGCGTCGTGCGCTTCCGCGTCGGCTTTGTGCGTGTAGTGACTGTCGTTGGTGGCGAGCAACGGCGCGCGCAGCTTGCGCGCGATCTCGAGCAAGGGTCGCATGACCTTCGCGTCGTCGTCGAGTCCGTGGTCCTGCAATTCGACGAAGAAGTGCTCGCGCCCGAAGATGTCCTGGAAGCGCGCGGCCGCTTCGAGTGCCGCCGGTTCCTCGCCCGCGAGGATCAGCTGCGAAACCAGGCCTCCGAGACAGCCGGTCGTCGCACTGATCCCGGCGTGATGGCGCTCGAGCAGCTCCCAGTCGGTGCGCGGCTTGTAGTAGTAGCCGTCGAGATAGGCGGCGCTCGACACCTTGATGAGATTGCGGTAGCCCTCGTCGGTCTCGGCGAGCATCGTGAGATGGAAGATCTCGTGCTCGGATCGCTTCGGGCGCTCGAACCGAGACGTGTTCGTGAAGTAGCCCTCCATGCCGAGCACGGGCTTGATACCCGCGCTCCGCGCCGCTTCGTAGAGCGGCAGGACGCCGTACATGTTGCCGTGGTCGGTGATGCCCACCGCCGGCTGACCGTCGGCAGCCGCGGCGGCCACGACCTCGCCGATCCGCGACGCGCCGTCGAGCATGGAGTACTCGGTGTGGAGATGCAGATGGACGAACGACTCGCTCACGGTTCCGCCACCTTGCCCCCCTCGTCTGCACGCACCGGTCCGACCACGCTGGTATAGGCCCCGCTCGTGTAGGCCACGCTCGTGGTGGCCTCCACCCGGGCCATCCACAACCCTGTCCCATCCACAACCCTGTCCCCAGGGCCTGTGGATAGTTACACCGCTGTGATTCAGCCTAGCGCCGGCCCGTTGGCCCGCGCCAGATGCCGCCGGCCCGCAATCGCACCGTCACCGGGCGCAGCCACGTGCCGCGACCAGCGGCACGAGCATCTCGTCGGCCGTGAGCGATCCGTGCCCGGAACGCAGCTGCACCTCGTTGGGCAACGCCGGATCGACGAACGCGACGGGTGCGCGCGCCGCGAGCACGACGTCGCCCACGCGTCCCGGGATACTGCCCGTCGCGGCCGTGCCCAGGATCCCGTCGTCGAGCAGCTCGGCCCGAGACCACACCCACGCGCGATCGCCGACCTCGTCGCGCGCCGCTTCCAACAGCTCGCGGGCCGCGCCCTTGCGCGCGTACAGGAAGCGGAACCGCCCGTCGCCGGCCATCGTCGTGGTGAACGGCTCGAGCGCGTCGACGCGCACCCACGACTCGCGCTCGAGGTGCACCTGGCCGTGATCGGCCGTGACGAGCAGACACGCCTGCTCGGGCAACGCGTCGCGGAGCTCGGCGACGAGACGGTCGGCATGGCCGAGCTCGCGCCGGTACGCGGAATCGTGCACGCCGAACTCGTGCGCCACCGTGTCGACGCCGGCGTAGTACGCGTAGACGAAGCGATTGCCCGCGCTCACGCAGCGCACGCAGTGCTCGACGAGTGTCGCGGTGGTGTGCCAGCCGACGAAGCGGCTGCCGCGCAAGTGGGCCTCGGTGAACCCCGTGGTGCGGAACTCGGCTCGCGTGATCGCCGGAACCTCGCGCCCGAGGAAGGGCGCATGCCGTTGCACGTCGAAGGGCTCCGGTGCGCGCCCGCCACCGGGCACGGACCACCGCAGCACGTTCAACACGTCGCGGCCGACGAGCATGCGGTACCCGATGATGCCGTGCTGTGCCGGCGCGAGGCCGGTCGCGATCGAGGTCAGCGCCGTCGAGGTGGTCGACGGCACCACCGTCGTGATCGACCCGCCCTCCATCGCGGCGATCGTGGGCATCAGAGCTGCGTGCTCGACGATCGCGTTCCACCCCAACCCGTCGAGCACCAACAGGACCACGGCGTCCGCGCCCTGCGTGTCGGGGGGCAACCACGACGCGTCCCGCAGCCCGAACAGCGCGGGCACGAGGCCGGCCACGGAGGCACCGTCGAGCGCGGGCAGCACGGCGTCGGCGGTCAGGGGGCTCACGCAGCGCAGCGTAGGGCGGTGCGGCCGGACATTACCCACACCCCTGGACCCACACCCCTGGACCCACACCCCTGGGCCCGCATCCGTTGAGCCCGCATCCGTTGAAGACGCGCGACGATAGGGACATGAAGGTCTCGACGCGCGGCGACTACGCGGCGCGGGCGCTCCTGTCGCTCGCGCTCCACGGGAGCGACCGGCCGACGTCGGTGAAGGAGATCGCCGAGCGCACGCACCTGCCGCAGCCGTACCTCGAGCAGATCCTCCTGTCGGTGAAGGGCGCCGGCCTCGTGCGGTCGAAGCGGGGCGTCGGCGGCGGCTACGTCCTCGCCCGCCCGGCCACCGAGATCACCCTGGCCGACATCGTCGCCGCCGTCGAAGGTCCGCAGCTTCCCCTCGCCGAGCATCCCGACCACTGCGAGGGGCACTGCATCCTGCAGGAGGTCTGGCTCGGCGTCGACGAGGAGACGCGCCGGGTACTCGAACGCGTCACGCTCGACCAACTCGTCGAGCGGACCCGCATCGGTCATCCCGGCGCGACCGTCTCGTGACACCGACCGGGGGACGAGACGTGGACACGTTCGATCTGCGGTCGACCTATCTGCACATCGCCGACGGTCCACCCGTCACCCCGGTTGCGGTGGGACACGACTTCTGGAGCGACATCCCGGCGATCTTCGATGACGGGCGCATGGTCGGGATCTTCGGCGCCACCGACGACTGGCCGACGTGGGAACGGCATCCGGACGGCGACGAGGTCGTGGTGCTGCTGTCGGGCGCGGCCACCTTCGTGCTCGAGGAACCGGGCGGTGAACGGCACATCAGGGTGCGGGCCGGCGACTGCGTGGTCGTCCCGCGCAACGTGTGGCACCGCGCGCTCGTGCACGAGCCCTACGAGGCCGTGCACATCACGCGCGGCGCGGGCACCGAGAACCGCGCGCACGAGCCCTGATCGAGCACTCCCGTTCGACGCTTCAGCGGCCGAGCGCGTCGAGCACGGCTTGCAGCTCCGCAGGCAGGGGATCCTCGAACACCATTCGCTCCCCCGTGGCCGGATGATCGAACGCGAGCGCGGTCGCGTGCAGGAACGGCCGCGCCGGCCGAAGCTGGTCGCGCGCGCCGCCGTAGGTCGCGTCGCCGACGACCGGATGCCCGATCGCGGCGAGGTGCACGCGGATCTGATGCGTCCGCCCCGTCTCGAGCCGGCATTCGAGCAGGCTGCACACGGGTCGGTCGTAGGCGCGCAGCACCGCGTACGCGGTGCGCGCGGGCTTGCCCGCGTCGCGCACGGCCATGCGCGTCCGGCGCGATTCCGCGCGCCCGATCGGCGCGTCGATGAGGCCGCGCGGCGACGAGAGCGCGCCCCAGACGAGCGCGACGTACCGCCGTTCCACGGTGCGCGCCGCCAGCTGCGCGACCAGCGAGTCGTAGGCCCGCGCGGATCGGGCGACGACGAGCAGCCCGCTCGTGTCGCGGTCGAGACGGTGCACGA
Organism: Acidimicrobiia bacterium; assembly: GCA_035563695.1. Lineage (GTDB taxonomy): Bacteria > Actinomycetota > Acidimicrobiia > IMCC26256 > PALSA-610 > DATMUX01. Next base: position 763 of record DATMUX010000506.1, on the reverse strand, counting down.
TGCCGGGCCGCGCCGGATCGCCGACCGCGGCGATGTCGGGGTAGCGCGCGAGGAGCCCGTTCACCAGCGTGCCATCCGGATGCCCCGCGCCCGCGTGCACGACGAGACCGGCGGGCTTGGCCACGACGATCACGTCGTCGTCGGCGAATCGCACGTCGACGGCCACGCCCGCGTCCGGCGCGGGCCGGGCGTCGGGCTCGGGCTCCGCGAGGAGCTCGATCACGTTTCCTTGCCGCAGCCGGTGGCTCTTCGAGACGGGCCGGCCGTCGACGAGCACCGCACCCGCGTCGACCAGCTCCTGCACCGCGGCGCGGGTCCACCCGGTGGCGAAGGCAACGGCGCGATCGACACGCTCGCCGTCGAGCGCCGCGGGCACGACGATCGCCTCGCCACCCGCGTCGCTTGGGCCCGTACTCGTCATCGCGTCGTGACGGCCGCGGGCGCGAACAGCGTGCGCACGACGAGCACGATCGCGCCGATCGTGATGCACGAATCGGCCACGTTGAACACGGGCCACCAGCCCACCGCGACGAAGTCGACGACGTGTCCGCGCAGGAACGCGGGCGAACGCACGAGGCGATCGACCAAGTTCCCGAGCGCGCCGCCGAGCACGAGCACGAGCCCGACGAGCATCCACTTGTCGGTCGCCTGGCGAATGGCGCGCACGATGAACACGGTGATCACGATCGCGAGCCCGGCCAGGATCGGCGTGTAGCCCTGGAACCCGCTGAACGCGGCGCCCGAGTTGCGAGCGAGCTCGAAC
>DATMUX010000505.1:0-2811 GCA_035563695.1 Acidimicrobiia bacterium | reverse complement strand
GACGAGCTGGGCCAGCAGGTACGCGCCCATGACGCCGAACACGACGACGAAGAGTGCGACGAAGAGGTATGCGAGCCCGGGCTGATGGCCCTTGAACACGTCGCTCTTGATTCCCCACAGCGCGGTGATGATCGTGGGGAGCACGGCGAACGCGAGCGCACCCCAGAACACGCAACGCACGACACCGCCCGCGAACACACCGAGCGGCTTCTGGCCGTAGCCGAAGCGCTTCGGATACTCGACGCGCACCTGGTGCCACGTGCCTCCGTAGCGCGACCACGCCGCATGCGGATCCTCACCGCCGAACCGCAACGCCGCGGCCGCGGAGCGCGCAACGCCGAGTCCGACGCCGTAGGAGAGGTTGCGGCCCCAGATCGTGACCGCCGCGGGCGGCGCGTCGCCGAACGTGCCGTCGTTGCGGAGGAACTTGCGCACGCCGAGCCAACGGGCACACGCGTCGCGCCCGGCCGGGGTGTCGCGTACGGCCCGCATGCGCTGCAGCAGCAGCATGCCGAAGCCCCAGGCGAACAGCGCCACCCAGAACCAGTCCCAGCGGCCCGACTTGTGCGAGTCGCGGCTGTTCGAGACCCCCTCGCCGAGGTGCGCCACGCCGAACGCGAGCGCGACGAGGAACAGGACGAGCGCGAGCCCCGTGCCGAGGATCACCCAGTCGGTCTTCGACCAACGGTTCCGGGCGAGCCCGCGAGCGCGTGCGTCGGCCTCCACCGACTTCGCGAAGCGCTTGAACCATCGATCGGCCTGCGCAGGAGTGCCGATGTCGAGCACCTTGACCGGTGCCGACCCGCCGGTCGCGCGCGCCTTGACCACGTCGAGCACCTGGCGCTCGTACGGCGTCATCGCGTCGTCGTCGTGACGCGGTTTCAAGCGCACCACGAAGTCGTCGCCGGAGACCTCGTCGAGGTCGACGACGCGGCGCGCCGCGAGATCGACGAGCGTCGCGGGTATGGCGATGCGAGTCACCTGCCACCGATTCACGAGCATGCTCGCGACCGCCGGCGGCTCGGGTCCGAGCTCGCTCGTCTCGGGACCGGCCGCGGGCAGCTTCGGGAAGCTGCCGACCCAACGAACCGAGAACACGAACAACCACAGCAACGCCGCGATCCCCGAAGCAACGAGGATCGCCAGGGAACCGCCGTGGAAGCCGTGGAACTTCGTGCCGGTGTTGAAGGTGGCGGCGAGCACGATCATCTCGGGGCCTTACGGACTGGGGGCGCGACGGCCGGCGGCACTACGCTCCGGAACACTGTGCCTGCAGATTTCATCATCAAAACCGGTGACATGCTCCAGGTCACGGTGCCGCCCCCTGCCATCGTGCCGCAACTGGTCGCGCCGGTGCCGCTGCTCGGCTCCAGCACGAGCGTACAGATCGACGGCTCGTTCGTCTGTCTGCAAGGCGACGAGCTGCCGGCCGCGCTCAAGGGCCCGCTGATGTACACGGCGCCGCCGTTCGTGACGCCGGGCACGGGCAGCCTGCAGATCGTGCTGTTGCCGACCAACCTCTCGATGCAGACGATGAACGGGTCACCGATGCTGCTGAAGGGTCAGACGTTCCAGGCGATGTTCAACGTGCAGTCGCCGGCGATGCAGCCGACGCCGGCTGGGCCGGTGCCCGACCCGTTGGTGGTGAAGGTGTGCACCGCGCAGTTCATCACGACGAACATGAAGGTGATGGCGAGCTGATCGACGTGATCAGCCGGATCGGTCCGATCGGTCCGATCAGTCGGTTGCCATCTCGGTGACGCATTCGTTGTGATGGCACCCGGTCACCTGCCGCACGCGCGGCGGGTCGGCCGCCGTGAGGCGCGCGACGAGGAGGCAGCCGCGCTCGACTGGGATCGACACAACGTCGATCTCGGGCGCGGACGGCGTAGCCGCGATACGAGTGGCGCGCGCCTGCTCCCACCGGGGCGGATGGCATTGGCGGCGCTCGAGCTCGTCCACGACCGCCTGCATCGTGCCGGAGGCGCGCAGCACGCCGACGTCGCGGGCGAGGTCGCCGGCGGGGACCGGGCTCGACGATCCGGGTGCGCCGGGCGGGGCCGGGCGGTTCGCCACGAGGGCGCCGTCGTATCCGACCGCGTCGCGTACCGCGCCGAGCAACGAGCCGCCGCCGGGCATCACATCGGCCCGGCGTCCCGGCCGCAACACTCCGCCGATCGCCTGCGCGGCGACGATCACGACGAATGCGCCGAGTCCGGCGACGACCGCGGCCACGCCGAGCGCGATCGCCGCCGCGGGGTCGTGCGCGCGGAGTCCGAGGACGGCTGCCGCCAGCGCCGTCAGCGCGAGCGCGCGGCCGAGCTCCCGGCCGCCCGCGGCCGTGTTCCCCAGCCGCCCGAAACAGGAGCACGCGGTACCGACGTGGATCGCGCGGGCGACGGCCGCGACGAATCCGCAGGTGAGCACCAGCAGCCCGGCCGCGGCCGCGACGCCCGCCGCGCCCCGGAGCGCGATCACGGCAACGGCGACCGTCGCTTCGGCGACGGAGAAAGCAATCGCCAGCGGACGCGCCCAGGTCGGGCGCCGACGGCGGAGGCGCGGAGACAGGCGGGTCAAGGTCCGGGCGAACACCGCGGGCGCGCGGAGCTTGGCGATCGCCGCGACCAGGACGATCGCGCCGACGACCACCGAGATCCCGGTGTCGACCTGTGCGGCCATGCCACCAGTTTGGCGCGCCCGGTTTTGGAGCGCTGTCGTGGCGGAACCCGGTACCCGGTGACTCCAATGCCGGGGGCGCGGCCGCGCGGTGGTGCACGCCCCGTGCGGTCAATCGCGCGGCGCGTGCTCCTC
>DATMUX010000504.1:0-5014 GCA_035563695.1 Acidimicrobiia bacterium | reverse complement strand
CGTCGTCGAGGATGACGTCTACGACGAGCCAGTCGTAGAAGTAGCCGAGGTCGTGGACGGGGAGCGCGATGAGGTCGCGCACGGTGCTGTTCGCGCCGTCGCAGCCGACGACGTAGCGAGCGCGTACCTCGTCTCCGTTGGTTGTGCGGACGGTGACGCCGTCGTCGTCGGCGGCGAGGTCGTGGACCTCGACGCCCCGGCGCACCTCGACCGGGCGCAAAGCGTGAGCGCGTTCTTCAAGCAGCGCTTCGAGCGCGGGCTGGTTGAACATCGACGACAACGGCCAACCCAACGGTTGCTCGCTCGCTCGCCCGAAGCGCAGCAGCGTCGTGCCCGCCGCGTTGCGCCACTCGTAGATGTCGGCCGGTTCGGTGATGCGGCGCAGCTCGTCGGCCACCCCACAGGATTGGAAGATGCGCCCGACTTCGTGGTCGAAATGCACCGCGCGCGGCAGGGGATACGGCTCGGGCCACTTCTCGAGCACGACGACGGAGCGTCCGAGCTGGCCGAGCAGGATCGCGAGCGTCGCGCCGACGGGCCCGTAGCCGACGATGGCAACGTCGGTGTCGGCAGGCGCGGTCATGGGCGTTGCACCTGTTGGTGACCCCAGCGGCTGATGCGGTCGTAACGGCGGTTGTCGGTCCAGGACTCGGTGATCGTGCGCGCGCCGTGGCCGATCTCGACCTGGAACCCGGCCGGGCTGACGACGTAGAAGCTGAACATGCCATCGTTGTCGTGACGGCCGAGACCGTTCGCGATCGCGAGATCGGTGCCCCAAACACGATCGAACGCGGCGCCGACGTCGTCGCGCTCGTTGGTCTCGAACATGATGTGATGCAGCGTCTGTGGCATGTCGAACGGTGCCTTGGCGAGCGCGACGCTGTGGTGCCGCTCGTTGCAGTGATAGAAGCGAACTTCGAGCTCGATGCCTTCGGCGATCTCCATCTCGAGCCAGTCGGATTGCCGCAGACCGAGCCCGTCGACCAGGAACGCATGCGACGCGTCGAACGCGGTCGTCGCGAACACCGCGTGACCGAAACCGACTCCCTGCGTGAGGAATCCGCCCGGCATGCGAGGCGAGGTGAACGGCGTCGCGGAGTCCTCGAGCGCGAGTACGACTTCCACCGGAATGTCCCATGGTGTCGACGCGCGTATCAGACGCTTCACACGAAGCGTCCGCAGATCGGCGTCCGATCCCTCGGTCACTGCGTGTCCGGCACTGGCGAGCCGCGCCGCGACCGCGTCGAACGCGTCTTCGTCGACCGCTTCGAAGCCGACGAATACCGCGTCGTTGGCTGCGCCGCGCTGGATGATCACGCGCTGTGCCTTGTCATCGTTGCGCCAGGTCACCGCGCCGTCGTCTGTCGCGTCGCCGGGCACGAGACCGACGAAATCGCCGAAGAACTCGTTCAGGGCATCCGGCTCGGGTACCTCGATGCCGATGTATCCGAGTTCGATCTCGTGTTGCATGGGACGTCCTTAGCTTTCAGCGACCGAAGAGCAACATGCAGACGGCGTCGGCGTGCGCTTCGATCACGTTCGGATCACTGGGATCGACGCCGCTCAAACGGCGACATTCGGGCCCGAGCACGAACATCGTGGGACCTGCGCCCGTGACGATGTAATACAGATGCGTTGGGGCGATCGCCGGTAGCTCGCCGCGCTCGACCAGGTGCGCGAACCGCTCGACGGTCCATGCGTACAACGGCCGAATGTGGTGTTCGACGAGCCAGTCCATGCGCGGCCCGTCGACCTTGCACTCCTGGGTGATGATGCGGTGCAGCTGCGGGTGGTGTGCCGAGAAGAAGATGAACTCACGCACGATCAGGCGTGTCGACGTGAGCTCGTCGACGCCACGCAGCCCGTCCGCGCGCGCAGACAGCGCGTCGGTGAGCTCCGCGAAGAGCATGCCGACGGCGGCGCGCCACAGCGCGTCCTTCGACTGGAAGTGGTAGTTGAGCAGCGGCTGCGTCACACCGGCACGCGCCGCGATCTCGCGGGTCGTCGCGCCTTCGAAGGAACGCTCGGAGAACAGGTCGAGCGCGGCCGCGAGGATGCGCTCCCGGGTCGGGTCGGCCGACGGGCGCGCCGCCCGGGCCGGAGCTGCTGCCTCCATACCGGTACCTAATCATACGATCAGGGTATTGACAAGCCCCTAATCAAACGATCAGGCTGGCTGTCATGGAAGAGACGTTTCCCGTCCTCATCGTGGGAGGTGGCGGGGCGGGCCTGACCGCGTCGATGCTGCTCGCACGGCTCGGCGTCGACCACCTCTTGGTCAGCGCGCGGCCCGAGACCTCAGACCTGCCCAAAGCGCATGTGCTGAACCAGCGGGCGATGGAGATCCTCGACGACGTCGGCGTGGCCGATGTGATCGCACAGCGCAGCGCCCCGGCTGCGCAGATGGCGGCGACCGCGTACTACGCAGGCTTCGCGGGGCCGGAGCCCGACTACGGCCGCCAGCTCGCGCGGCTCGAATGCTGGGGCGCGGGCGGCGACGACGAGTTCTGGCGCGCCGCCAGCGCGTGGCGTCAGATGAACCTTCCGCAGATTCGACTCGAGCCGCTCCTCAAGGCGCGCGCCGAGGAGTTGTCGCCGGACCGCATTCGGTTCGGGCACGAGCTGACCGATCTGGCGCAGGACGATGACGGTGTGCGCGCCGAGATCTGCGACAACGCAACAGGCCGTGAATACACGGTGCGCTGCGAGTATCTCCTCGGTGCTGACGGCGGCCGCGCCGTCCCGCGCCTCGTCGGCGTCGACTACGAGGGCCTCGGCGTGGTGACGCAAACGGCGACGCTGCACGTGTCGGCCGACTTTTCCGAACTTGCCTCGGACCCCGACGTCCTCATCCGCTGGATCTTCTCGCCCCAGGCGGGCGTGCTCGTCGTGATGGTCCCCATGGGCCCCGACCGATGGGGTCCTGACTCCGAGGAGTGGGTAGTTCATCTCAACTACCCGGTCGACGATCCGCGTTTACAGTCGGACACCCAAGTCGAGGCCGATGTTCGCAACGCGCTCGGCATCTGTGACCTGGAGATGAAGATCCACAAGATCACGCGGTGGTCGGTGGACGCGGTACTTGCGTCCGCGTTCCGCGTCGGTCGCGTGTTCCTGCTCGGCGACGCCGCACACCGGCATCCCCCAACTGGCGGACTCGGTCTGACCAGCGCGATTCACGACGCGCAGAACCTCTGTTGGAAGCTGGCCCTAGTGCTCGGGGGCCACGCCTCTGCAGCGCTGCTCGACACGTACGAAGCCGAACGTCGGCCCGTCGACGAGCGCAACTTCCAGCGGTCGCTCGAAAATGCAATGAATCACTTCGCCATCGTTTCGGCGCTCGGCGTGTCACCCGGGAACACCACCGAACAGAACTTGGCGCTGTTACGCAAGACCTGGAGCGACGACGTCGAGGACGCACAGCAGCGCGCCGACATCCTCCGAGCGATGCGCTTGCAGTCGATGGAATTCTCGGAACTGAACGTCGAGTACGGCTACCACTACGACTCCGCCGCCGTTATCGCCGACGGCAGCGCCCCGCCCGAGCCAGTCGACGAGATCCGCGTCTATCAACCGTCGACTCGGCCCGGCGCGCCGCTCCCGCACGCGTGGATCGACGACAAACACGGCAACCGCGTCCCCTCAAGGGCCTCATGCCGCCCGGCCGATTCGTGCTCATCGCCGGCGAGGACGGAGGTACCTGGTGCGACGCCGCCCGCGACAACGCGGCCGAGACCGATCTCCCCATCGACGCGGTGCGCATCGGCCACCTCGACGGCGACCTCCACGACCCGCGCTGCGCGTGGCTCCGGTATCGCGACATCGATACGAGCGGCGCAGTGCTCGTACGGCCCGACCGGTTCATCGGCTGGCGATCGCAGACCGCCGTCGCCGATCCACGGGAGACGCTTGCGCACGCACTCAACCAGAGCTTGGGCCGTCAGGGAAGGTACTCACGCGTATTGCCGACACGAAGACTGCTGGACTCGCCGAGCGGGACCTGAAAGGTCCCGCACTGTGCACGATTGAAGGAGGGAAAGCATGATCGAGATCTGGATCTTCGCCGTATTCATGGGCAGCCTCGTGGTCGGCTCCCTGATCGCGAACGCATTGGGCAAGCTTCCGAACGCCGAGCAGCTCGAGGCCGAAGACCGGGCTCGGTACAAGAAGATCGAGGGATGGTCGTAGGTCGCGATCACGCCGGCAGAGGAGGAGCTGCTCGGCCGATAATCCGCTATCGGTTTCCCGTCGCGGCGCAGCCGTCGTCCCTTGGCGGGCTACAGGTAGCGTCACAGCGCCACGTAGCGCGATACCACGAGCTTCTGACGCCGACCTGCGCTGTTCCACGCCAAGGGTCCCGGGACGATCGACCCTGGACGTCGAGGAATCCGAGGAAGAGCATGAGTGCGCCGGCGCGCGCCGCTGGAGCGCGAGCCGGCCTTTCAGGACCGAGCCCCACTGAGAACCGGTTCAACGGCAGACCATGTGAAAGGACCTGCGATGGCACTCTCCGATGATTTGACGAAGTTGGCCGCTCGCGCCAAGGAAGCAGAAGATCGCTTTGCTGCGGCGCAAAAGGCCGCGCACGACAAGGTCGAGCATGAAGTCCAGAGCGCGCGGGAGTCGCTCGAGAAGGGAACAGAGCAGTTGCGCCAGACCACCGAGAAGAACAAGGGTGATGTTGCGGCGTGGTGGAACGGCGTGCAGAAGAGCTGGGACGAACAGATCGCGTCGATCCGCCGAGAGGTCGAGTCGAAGAAGGCCGAGCACGACGTCAAGGCCGCACAACGATGGGCTGACTCCGCCGAGGAAAACGCCGAGGTAGCTATCCGGTACGCCTACTGGGCGGTCGAGACGGCCGAGTACTGGGTGCTCGACGCCACCTTGGCACGAATGGACGCCGACAGCATGGCGGAATCCAAAGCCTAGGACGATGGGGTGATGTCGGCGTCGCCCCCGTGGAAGCTTGTGGTCACCGGCGCAGTCGGAATCGTTGCCGGAGTTGCGCTGCTGT
>DATMUX010000503.1:0-3283 GCA_035563695.1 Acidimicrobiia bacterium | reverse complement strand
GCATTGGCTCGACGCCGGGCTCGTGCACCTCGACGACCTGCCGCCGCAATTCCCCCTCGTCCCGCAGCACAGCAGCGCGGTGCAGCAGCAACGCATGTTCGGCTACACCGAAGAAGACCTGCGCATGATCATCGCGCCGATGGCGCGCAACGCGATCGAGAGCCTCGGCTCGATGGGGACCGACACGCCCGTGCCGGTGATCTCCGACCGGCCGCGCATGCTCTACGAATACTTCAAGCAGCTGTTCGCGCAGGTGACGAACCCGCCGCTCGACGCGAACTTCGAGGCGCTCGTCACGTCACTGAACTCGACGCTCGGCCCCGAGGGCAACCTGCTCGACCCGCAGCCCGCATCGTGCCGCCAGATCGTCTGCTCGACGCCGATCCTCACGAACGAGGAGCTGGCCCAGCTGCGCTACATCGACGACGGCGACTACGCGGTCGACGGGTTCACGCCGTTCACGGTGTACTGCCACTACCCGGTCGCCGAGGGCGGCGAGGGGCTGCGCATGGGCATCGACAACGTCCGTACGCAGGTGAGCGAGGCGATCGCGGCGGGCGCCAACCTCGTCATCCTGAGCGACCGTTACGCCGACGCCGAGAACGCGCCCATCCCCGCGCTGTTGATCACGGCCGCAGTCCACCACCACCTGGTGCGCGAGAAGACGCGCACGCGCGTCGGCCTGATCGTGGAGACGGGCGAAGCGCGCGAGGTCCACCACTTCTGCCTGCTGCTCGGCTTCGGCGCCGGTGCGATCAACCCGTACCTCGCGTTCGACACGATCCGCGACCTGTGCCGCGAGGACGTCATCGGCAGCGGCATCACCGAGCGCAAGGCCATCAAGAACTACGTGAAGGCCGCGGGCAAGGGCATCCTCAAGGTGATGTCGAAGATGGGGATCTCGACCGTCGCGTCCTACACCGGAGCGCAGATCTTCGAAGCCGTCGGGCTGCAACGCGCGCTCGTCGACGAGTACTTCACCGGAACGGCGTCGCGGATCGAGGGCATCGATCTCGACGTGATCGCCGCCGAGGTCGCGGCCCGACACCGGCTCGCGTATCCCGACCGGCCCGAGGAGCTCGCGCACCGCGAGCTGACCGTCGGCGGCGAGTACCAGTGGCGGCGCGAGGGCGAGTACCACCTGTTCAACCCGGAGACCGTGTACAAGCTGCAGCACTCGACCCGCAGTGGTCGCTACGACGTCTTCAAGCAGTACACCGGCCTCGTCGACGACCAGGCCAGGCGCCTCGCCACGTTGCGCGGATTGTTCGAGCTGCGCACCGGCGCGCGGTCCGCCGTGCCGATCGACGAGGTCGAGCCCGTCAGCGAGATCGTGAAGCGGTTCTCGACGGGCGCCATGTCGTACGGGTCGATCTCGAAAGAGGCGCACGAGAACCTCGCCATCGCGATGAACCGTCTCGGCGCGCGGTCGAACACGGGAGAGGGCGGCGAGGACTCCGACCGCTACGTCGCCGACGCGAACGGTGACCTGCGGCGGAGCGCGATCAAACAGGTCGCGTCGGGCCGCTTCGGCGTCACCAGCGAGTATCTCGTGAACGCCGACGACCTGCAGATCAAGATGGCGCAGGGCGCCAAGCCGGGGGAGGGCGGCGAGCTGCCCGGCCACAAGGTCTACCCGTGGATCGCCAAGACGCGGCACTCGACTCCGGGCGTCGGGTTGATCTCACCGCCGCCGCACCACGACATCTACTCGATCGAGGATCTCAAACAGCTCATCCACGATCTCAAGAACGCGAACGACCGCGCGCGGGTGCACGTCAAGCTCGTCGCCGAAGTCGGCGTCGGGACGGTCGCGGCCGGCGTGTCGAAGGCACATGCCGACGTCGTGCTGATCTCGGGCCACGACGGCGGCACGGGCGCGGCCCGGCTCACGTCGATCAAGCACGCGGGGACGCCGTGGGAGCTCGGGCTGGCCGAGACGCAGCAGACGCTGCTGCTCAACGGCCTGCGCGACCGCATCGTCGTGCAGGTCGACGGGCAGCTGAAGACCGGCCGCGACGTGATCATCGGCGCGTTGCTGGGGGCCGAGGAGTTCGGGTTCGCAACCGCGCCGCTCGTCGTGAGCGGCTGCATCATGATGCGCGTCTGTCACCTCGACACCTGCCCGGTCGGCGTGGCGACGCAGAATCCCGAGCTGCGCAAGAAGTTCTCGGGCAAGCCCGAGTTCGTCGTGAACTTCTTCGAGTACATCGCGCAAGAAGTGCGCGAGTACCTGGCCGCCCTCGGTTTCCGCTCGCTCGAGGAGGCGATCGGTCACGTCGAGATGCTCGACACGCGCGCGGCGGTCGACCACTGGAAGGCGCGGGGCCTCGACCTGTCGCCGATCCTGGCGCCGCCGGTCAACAAGTACGACCAGACGTTCTACCGTTCCCGGGCCCAGGACCACGGTCTCGAGCGGGCGCTCGACCGGCAGCTGATCGCCGACGCGCGCGCCGCGCTCGACGCCGCGACCGCGGTGAAGCTCGTCTCGCCGATCCGGAACACGAACCGCACGGTCGGCACGATGCTCGGTGCGGAGCTCACCCGCCGTTACGGTGGCGAGGGCCTGCCCGACGGCACGATCGACGTCACGTTCCACGGTTCCGCGGGCCAGAGCTTCGGTGCGTTCGTGCCGCGCGGGATCATGCTGCGTCTGGAGGGCGACGCCAACGACTACTTCGGCAAGGGTCTGTCGGGCGGCACCCTCGTGCTGCGCCCGCCGCGTGCCGCGCCGTTCGTCGCCGAGGAGAACATCATCGCGGGCAACGTGATCCTCTACGGTGCGACGGGCGGCAACGTGTTCATTCGCGGGCTGGTCGGCGAACGCTTCTGCGTGCGCAATTCGGGCGCGACCGCGGTCGTCGAGGGCGTCGGCGATCACGGCTGCGAGTACATGACCGGTGGGCGCGCGGTGATCCTCGGTCCGACCGGGCGCAACTTCGCGGCCGGAATGAGCGGCGGCTTCGCGTTCGTCTGGGACACCGACCGCTCGCTGTATCGGCGCATGAACCACGAGATGGTCGATATCGACCCGCTCGACGAAGACGACATCGATTGGTTGCGCGGCGTGATCACCATGCACATGGAGCTCACGGGCTCGCCGGTCGCCGAGCGCATCCTGTCGGGCTGGTGGACCAACGTCGAGCAGTTCGCCAAGATCTTCCCGAAGGACTACAAGCGCGTGCTCGAGGCCCAGCGCGACGCGATCGAACGAGGCGTCGACGTGAACGAAGCAGTCATGGCGGCGGCCCGTGGCTGACCAATCCCGCGAGACGAGAAACGA
>DATMUX010000502.1:0-2736 GCA_035563695.1 Acidimicrobiia bacterium | reverse complement strand
ATCCGGCTGTCCTCCGCCGATCCGGTCGATCCGAGCGCGTCGCTCGACGGTTCGGGGATCGCCGTCGGTTTGACCGTCGACGCGCGCGATGCGGCGGCCCCACCGCGCGGCGGCGATCAACACGCGTCGGCGATACCGTTGCTCACGCGTGAGGTCGTCGCGGTGAGCGCGGAGACGGGCTCGCTCGCCGGCGCATGCCTGCTCCCCGGGAACCCGAGCCCGCCGTGGGGCTTCCAGTACCACATCCTCTACCGCGACGCGACGGGCACGGTTCGTCGCGAGACCTATCCGTGCATCCCGTTCCCGAGCGGCGATCCGAACCGCCGGCCGCAATCGCCGCCGTTGCCCGATCTGCCGACGCTCGGCGAGGTGTGGCGGGCCGCTCGATTGCCGGTGCCCGGAATGGCCGTCGATCCGCGGGCGAGGGGCATCACCGGCCTCGACACGCGTATCGCGGCCGCCAGTCCCGGCCGCGTGACGACCGCCGCGTCGTTGCACGGTTATCGCATCGCGGGCACGGCGGATCTCGATCATTTCGTCATCGGTGTCGACGGCCACGAGCCCGGCGACGCGCGCGTGCTGCACCACCGCTTCACGACCAAGGGAGATCACACCGTCACGATCGGCACCGTCTGGAAAGGGTCGGCGATCGTGTCGGGTGCCGACCTCGATCCGCCCGTCGTGCTCGACGACATCGGGACCGCGACCATCACCGCGACGCGCCGGTATCCCGTCCACGAGATCCGCAGCGTGCTGCAGTGACGACGGGCGAGCTAATCGCCGAGACGGAAGACGGGGTGCCGGGGCGCGATGCGTTCCACGTCGGCGTCGGGGGAGGTGGCACTGACACCGTCGAAGAACACGCCCACTTCGGCCTTCCAGCGCTTCAGATACGCGCGCAAGACGGGCGGCTTCTCCGCATCCGCGAGCTCCGTCGACGAGAACTGCTCGACCTTCTTGCCGAGCAGCAACTCGGCCTCGCCGCCCGCGGCGCGCAGGTTGCGCACCCACTGCGTCTCGCCGCGGGGCGCCACGAGGTAGCGCGCGCCTTCGTGCGACAGCAGGTTCACCGGGACCGTGCGCGGCTCACCGCTCGTACGTCCGCGTACGCGCAGCACGCGTGAGCCCCACACGGAGATGCCGAGGCGCGTCAACGCGGCAACGCCGCGGTTGAAGACGTTGCGTGTGAACCAACCGGGCTCCCGGTAGTGCGCCGTCATTCCGCCTTCGCGATCGCCGCTCGCTCGCGGCGGTGCCGCCGGTACTCGAGGAACGGCGGGATCAGCGACAAAACGACGATGACGGCGACGATCGGCAACAGGTACCGGTCGACGTTGTCGGCGCCGATCGCGTCGCCGAGGAAAAATCCGAGCAGCGTGACCCCGACGGCCCACAACGCCGCGCCCGCGACATTGGCGGTGGCGAACGCGCGCTGCGGCATGCGGCTCGTGCCCGCCAGGATCGGAACGATGGTGCGGACGAAGGGGATGAACCGGCCGATCACCACGGCGCGCACGCCGCTGCGATCGAAGAAGGCCTGCGCCCGCTCGAGGTACTCGGTCTTGAAGACGCGCGCGTCGGGCTTGAACAGCCGCGTGCCGAAGCGGTGGCCGATCCAGTACCCGATCTGCGCGCCGATGACGGCGCAGACGAACGCCCCGATCAGGACGACGCCGAGGTTCAGGTGCGGATTGGAGCCCGAGGCCTTGTTCGCGGCGAAGATCCCGGCGAGGAACAGGAGCGAGTCGCCGGGGAGGGGTGCCGGCAGCAGACCCGACTCGACGAAGATCACCACGAACAGGCCGATCGTGCCGAGCGTCTCGATGAGGTCGTGGGGGCTGAGCCAGTTGAGGGCGAGCATCACGGCTCCCCACGATAGACGTTGCACTCTGCGTGGCTGCGACACCACTATTTGACGCCGAACGGGCCGACGAGGCATGACAAGGGCCGGGGGCAGGCTACGGTCCGCGATCCGACTGCCGAGAAAGACGCGACCGGAGCCGACCCAATCAGGCCCATCAGGCAGAGGAGTGCGACGTTGCCCAAGCCGCTCGTGATCGTCGAGTCGCCCGCGAAGGCGAAGACCATCGCCGGGTATCTCGGTCGCGACTTCACGGTGAAGGCGAGCGTCGGCCACATCCGCGACCTGCCGGGCAGCAAGGACGAGGTTCCGAACGACAAGAAGGAGACGCACGGGCGCCTCGCCGGCATCGACCCCGACGACCATTTCGACGTCGTCTACGTCGTGCACCGGAACAAGAAGAACGTCGTCTCGGATCTCAAGCAGGCGCTGAAGGGCGCCGACGAGCTCATCCTCGCGACCGACGAGGACCGTGAGGGCGAGGCCATCGGCTGGCACGTGCTCGAGGTGTTGAAGCCGCGGGTGCCGGTGAAGCGGATGGTGTTCCACGAGATCACCCCGCACGCGATCCGCGAGGCGCTCGAGAACCCGCGCGAGCTCGACATGCAGCTCGTCGAAGCGCAGGAAGGTCGTCGCATCCTCGACCGGCTCGTCGGTTGGGAGACCTCACCGGTGTTGTGGCGCGTGTTCGGCCGGGGCCAGGCCGCGTCCGCCGGCCGCGTGCAGAGCGTCGCGGTCCGGCTCGTCGTCGAGCGCGAGCGCGCCCGCATGCGCTTCCGCGCCGGGCAGTGGCACGACCTCGAAGGCACATTCGTCGCCAACGATCAGCCGTTCACGGCGGCGCTCGTCGACCTCGACGGCAAGCGCGTCGCCGA
>DATMUX010000501.1:0-8284 GCA_035563695.1 Acidimicrobiia bacterium | reverse complement strand
CGCGCGCGGCACGCCGCCCGCCGGACGCGCCGCACCGATCTGCTCACGGAGACGCGCGCCGCGTTGGTGCGCGAGGCCGGGCGAACCGTCGAGCTGTTCCCCGGGTTTCGTCTCGAATGGCTCGGGCAGCCGGTCGCCGTGCACGACGCGCCGTTGCGGCGCGGCCGTTGCTCGTTCGCGCTGCGCTGGCACGGTGCCCGGCCGGCGCTGCTGTGGGATGCACCGCCGGGTTCGACGGTGCGCGTCCCCGCGCTGGACGCCACGTTCTCGTCGGGCGCGCGCGCGGGTGAGACGTTGCTCGCCGAACCGCCGACGACGTTGCTCGCGATGGGGCCGCGCGCGCCGGTCGGCGGCGCGTCCGTCGATGCGCCGGAGCAGTTCACGTGAGCGCCGACGAGGAGCCGGGCGAGCTCGCCGACGACCTGGTGACGGCCGGGCTCTACGACCCGGGTGCGGGCGACGCCGCGGCCATGCTCGAGCTCCTCGAGTTCCTAGTCGACGAGGTCGGCGCGTCGATCCCCGAGCTGGTGCAGGCCCAGGAGGACAACCGGCTGATGAGCCTGGCCGCGTTCCGCACGATCCGCCCGGAGGGCGTGCGCCGGACGCTGAGCGACACCGCCGCGCTCGCGGGGATCACGAACGAGCTCGCGACGCGGCTCTGGCGGGCCGCGGGGTTTCCCGACCCGCGCCCGTTCGAACGGCGCTTCGGCGACCCGGATGTCGCGTTCTTCGATCTCATGCGGGTCGGCGCGGGCATGCTCGGCGACGAGCCGATCCTGCAGCTCGTGCGGACGCTCGGCAACGCCGCGCAACAGATTGCGGAGGCCGAGATCGCGTTGGTGCGCACCCAGATGGAAGCTCCGCTGGTCGCGGGACAGCGGTACGTCGACGCGGCGCGGACGTACCGCGATCTCGTCGCCGAGCTGTTCCCGCGCGTCGTTGACGCGATCGACACGTTGCACCGCCATCACGTCGAGGCGATCGCGCGCCGCTACAGCGGGGCGCGGCCGTCGTCGACCAACGTTGTGCCGCTCGCGGTCGGCTTCGCCGACCTGTGCGGCTTCACGGGGCTGTCGGCGCAGCTCGAAGCCGAGGAGCTCGGCGCGATGCTGGCGACGTTCGAGGGTGTGACGGGCGACGTCGTGGCCGCAGTCGGGGCCAACGTCGTCAAGCGCATCGGCGACGCGTTGATGTTCGTGACGAATGCGCCCGGTGTCGCGTGCGCGCTGGCGCTCGATCTGATCGAGAGCTGCGCGAGCGCACGCCTGCCGAAGCTGCGCGCGGGCGTTGCGTTCGGCGACGTGATCGTGCGGCACGGCGACTTCTACGGTCCCGTCGTGAATCTCGCGGCGCGCCTCGTCGCGGAGGCCGACCCCGGAACCGCGCTCACCGACGGGTCGCTGCACACGCGTCTCGCGAAGGTGCGCGGGCGGTACGGGTTCGTGCCGGTCGGCCGGCTGTCGCTCGCGGGCTTCGGCGAGCCCGTCGAGGCATACCAGTTGCTGTGGCCCTAACGGGAGAGCTGCAGCGTCGCGATCTCCCAGGAGCGGAGTTCGACGCTCCCCTCGAAGGGGGCACCGGGCCCGCCCCGCAGGTCGACGACGAAGCCCCGCGCGGGCATGCCTTCGTGCTCGATGCCGACGGGTCCCACGCCGGCGGCCGTGCGGAACACGCGCACGAGGAGCCCGCCGGGCACGCGTGTCACCGCCGACACCTCGGCGCCGTGGACGCGCAACGCGTTCCCGCGCGCCGGGCGCGTTGCCCGGGAGCGCGCGTCGACACGCGTGCGCTCGAAGGGTACGAGGAACGCGTCGGCGGCACCGTAACAATCGGCCGCGCGCCAGTCGCCCGTGTGGACGAGCACCGCGTACTGGGCGCGTTGCGGGCCCAGGAGCTGCGGTCCGGCGAGCTGCATGGGCGGACCGGCCGGATTCGGCCGCAGTTGCGGTTCCGTACGCGAGAGGTAGCCCACGGCGCGCAGCAGCGTGAGGGCGAGCGCGCGACCGTCGTCGACGACTTCGTACTCGAGGAGGCCGTCGTGCAGGAGCGCCATCCCGGCGCGGCCGTCGGACGCGTCGACGAACCGGCGGGACGGAAAGGTCGGCAGGCCGACCTCGTGCGCGCCGCCTTCGGCGGTCAGGCCTCGGTGCACGACCGCGAACGCACATTCCGCGTCGGACCCGGCGACGCGTGCGGGGAGCGGGAAGTGGGCGCGGAGCCGGTGATCACGCGCGTGGTTGTCGATCTCGTGCGTCACGCGCAGGAACCGCTCTTCCGGGCGCAGCTCGAGCACGGTGCGAATCTCACTCGCGACGGTCGTGTCGCTGCGCTGCGAGCACGATCGTTCGTCGCCGAGCGCACACGCCGGCCACGTGTACGTCGTGTCGATCGCCACGCGGGCGCGCACCGGTCCCGCCTCCAGGACGTGGACGTGCACCGAGTCGGGCCGGTCGACGACGAGGTCGTCGTCGGGTGGCGAGTAGTTGTACGTGTCGCCGCCGTCGCCGCCGTCGACGAGGCGGCCGAGTCCCGCGACGTGCAGGCCGTCGACCGTGTCGACCGTGTACGTGCCGTCGCTCGGGTCGACCGTGACGCGCAGATACTCGTTCGTGAGCCAGCCCGCGTCGTCGGCGTGCACCGTCGTCGCCGGCGACGTTCCCTCGACGGCCGTCAGCGTCGCCCAGCCGAACCCGTCGACCATTCCGGTGTCGACCAGCACGTGCCGCACGGGCGCCACCACGACGCGCACGGTCATGGTGCGGCCCTGCTCGCCGAGCGCCAGCATCTGCTCCTTCAGTTCCGCGAGATCGACGGGCCGGGCACCGCCGCGCGCCTCGTGCAGCACGATCTCGTGCGTTTCGCCCGCGTTGATCACCTCGTACGACGCGATCTGGCGCCCGGCGAACTCGGTGCCGCGCATCTCGTCGAGCACCCACCGCACCTTCTGGCCGGTCACCATCGTCTGGAAGCCGTTGCCGCCGATCTCGCCCAGCAGCTGGGTCGGCAACGGATCGCCGTCGGGACCCGTGAAGTGGCACGGTCCCGAGCCGGGAACGAGCGCGTCGACGACGCCGCGGCGCGACCGCCCGGTCGGGTTGACGACGAGCGTCGCCCCGCCGGGCGCGGCGACCTGGTTCGCGAGCGAGCGGACCGCGTCGTGCGTGAGCCCGTCGCCGATCTGGCGAGCCTCGGCGTAACGCACGAGCACGTGATCGACGACTTCGTCGTCGCTGCACGCGCACGACGAGTCGTGCGCGCTGTTGAGCACGAGGTTGCGCCACGCGACCGCCGTCAGCGCGTGCGGATACGCATCGGGATCGGTGAACAGCGCGCTGAGCGGCTCGGCGCGCTTTTCGAGCGCGCGTTCGGCGGCGGCGCACGCCCGGTGCACGTCGACGCGGTTCGAGCCGACGCCCATGAGCAGGTTCGCGCGCGCACCCGAACGCAGCTCGCCGCGCACGCTCGAGAGACCGTCGGTCGGTTGTCGAGGAAGGTATTCCGCCAACGACGTGATGACGAACCGGTACCGGTCTTGTTGCGCGTTGGCATCCGCGACGACACGACTGAGCCACGGCTGCGGCATCTGATGGTCGGTGCCGTTCATCAACAGCATGTCGCCCAACCGGGCACCGCCGAGCTCGTGCTCGTAGTCGCGGGCGCGCAGCACGAGTTGTTTCGCGTCGTCGGGGATGTCGCGGCCGTTCGAGTACGACCCATAGAGATATTCGGCGCGCACGCGCGAGCCGTCGGGTGCCTCCCACCAGAACGCGGTGTGGGCCACCTGCGCAGGAACGCCGCGCCACACGACCGCGTGCTCCAGGCCCGCGAGGCGCAACAGTTGGGGCATCTGCGCGACGTGGCCGAACATGTCGGGCAGGTAGCCGACGGGCATGACACCACCGAGCTGCGCGCCGCGCGTCAGCCCGAACTGCAGATCGCGCACCATCGTCTCGCCCGACACCATGAACTCGTCCATGAGGACCATCCACGGTCCGACCGAGAGCCGCCCCGCGGCCGCCAGCCGTGTCAGGACCCCGGCTGCTTCGGGCCGGATCTCGAGATAGTCGTCGAGCACGGCCGTCTGGCCGTCGAGCAGGAACCGCGCGTACGACAGGTCGGCTTCGAGCATCGGCAGCAGCTCGTCGAGCAGCTTCACGAGTCGCATGCGGAAGGCCTGGAACGGCGCGTACCACTCGCGGTCCCAATGCGTGTGGGGGACGATCGCCACGCGGGTCGGCATGGCGATTCAGCCTACGCGCTGGTCGGGTTGCTCGTCGCGGCCTGTTCCTCGCCCGCGATCCACCGGTAGCCGATTCCGGGCTCCGTGAGGATGAGGCGGGGATGCGCGGCGTCGTCACCGAGCTTCTTGCGGAGTTGGCCGACGTACACGCGCAGGTAGTTGCTCTCGCTGCCGTACCCGGGTCCCCAGACCTCGCGCAGCAGGAACTCCTGCGTCAGCAGCTTGCCCGGGTGGCGGGCGAACAGCTCGAGCAACGCGAGCTCGGTGCGCGTGAGGTGCACGGTGTCACCGCCGCGGGACACGCGCCGGCGGGCGAGATCGATCTCGAGATCGTCGATCCGGATGAAGGTCGGGGATGACGCGGTGGCCGGCACGCGCCGCAGGGTCGCGCGGATCCGCGCGAGGAGCTCTTCGGCGTCGAACGGCTTGGTGAGGTAGTCGTCGGCCCCCGCGTCGAGCGCGCGGATCTTCTCGGCCTGTTGGTGATGCGCGGTCAGCACGATGACCGGCACCGCGGAGAAGGTTCGCATCCGGCGCAGCACCTCGAGTCCACCGACGTCGGGCAGCCCGAGATCGAGCACGACGATGTCCGCCGTACCGCTCGACACCACGACGACGGCTTCCTCGCCGGTCGCGACGTCGAGCACCGTGAGGTCGCGGCTGCGCATCAACGTGCGCAGCGCGCGCCGCAGTGCAGGGTCGTCTTCGACGAGCAGGATGGTGGTCATGAGGGTCCGGGCTCCAACGGGTCGGTTCCGGAAGGAAGGGTGCACACGAATGTTGCCCCGCCGCCGGGGGTGTCCTCGTACCGCACGGACCCGCCGTGCGCAAGCACGAGGGCGCGCACGATGGCGAGACCCAGGCCGGTGCCCGTGCGATCGGGGCGGGTGTCGGCGCTCTGGAACTCCTCGAAGATGCGCTCTCGCGCCTCGACGGGAACCCCCGGGCCGTGATCGGAGACGCGCAGCTCGACGCCGGTGTGATCGACGCGCCGGGCCCCGACGAGGATCTCCGATCCCGGCGGCGCGAAGCGCAGCGCGTTCTCGAGCAGGTTGAGCAGGATCTGCTCGCCGGCCATGACGTCGAGCGCCGCCGGAGGGAGGTCGTCGGCCACGTCCATACGTACCCGGTGCGCCCGCGTGATCGGCCGCAGGCGCCGCACCGCGTGTTGCACCAGGTCGGCCACGTCGACGTCCTCGGGCTCGATCTCGAGCGCGCCGGCCCGGATCCGGCTCAGCTCCAGCGTGTTGCGGACGAGGCGCTCGAGGCGTTCCGCTTCGTCGCAGATCGTCTCGAGCAGCTCGCGACGTTCGTCGGACGGGATGTGCGACCACGACGCGAGCAAGGTGCTGCCGGCCGCCTTGATCGCGGTCAACGGTGTGCGCAGGTTGTGGCTGATCGCCGAGAGGAATCCGGCTCGCTGGCGGCTCAGCTCGGCCGACATCCGCGCCTCGCGCACCTCTTCCTTGAGCCGCAGCCGGTCGATGCTCGTGGCCGAGCCCGCGACGAGCGCCTCGAGCAGCTCGCGATCTCCGGACGCGAGATCGTGCTCGCCGTGCGCGATGAGCGTGACGCCGGGCGCGTCGACGCGCACCTCGCCCGCGCGGGGCGGCGGCGGTTCGCCGGTCACCAGCACACAGTCGTCGAACGCGAACAGCGTGCGCAGCGCGTCCGCCGTGCGTTGCAACGCGTCGTCGGCGTTCGCGCCCGCGAGCAGGCGATTGGTGAGCTCGAGGCGCACACGCGTCTCCTGCTCGCGGCGTTGCGCGTCCTCGCGCAGCACCTGGAGACGTCGCACTCTCCATCCGACGAATGCGGCGGATATGACGAACAAGACCAGCGTTACGACGTCGCCGGCTCGTTGGATGGTGAACGACCGCGGGGGCTCGGTGAAGTACCAGTAGAGCGCGAGAAAACCGGCGAGCGCGGCGGTGATGTCGGCCGCGATGCCGAGCGAGCCGACGATGAGCACATTGACGAGCAGGAGCAGCGCGGCGCTCGTCTCGTCGAGGTTGGCCACGATCGCGAATCCACTGACCACCGCGACCGCGACGAGGGCGGCGGCGACACGGGTCCAGGGGCGATCGAACCGGCTCATGGCTGCTGACACGATCGCGCGTATGGTGACCACTGATGCGAATAGCCCGTGCGGACGCAGCGGAGGTGCGCCGTAGGGCGCGCCGGAGCGAGGGAGCCAGGGAGCCATGCGCATAGCAGTCGGGTCGGACGAGGGAACAGCGCTGACCGACGCGGTGATCGCCGACCTCGGGGCCCGCGGGGCGGAGCTCACCCTCGTCGGGCCGCCGGGCGGCGAGGACGCCCAGTGGGCGGAGGTCGGCCGCCGGGTGGGTGAGGCGGTCGCGTCGGGCCGGGCCGACTGCGGAGTCCTGTTCTGCTGGACGGGAACCGGGGCGTCGATCGCGGCCAACAAGGTCCGCGGGGTGCGGGCCGCGCTGTGCGGCGACGCGGCCACGGCGGCGGGGGCCCGGCGGTGGAACGATGCGAACGTCCTGGTGATGAGCCTCCGGTCGACGAGCGCGCCCGTCGCCATCGAGATGCTCGACGCCTGGTTCGCCACCGGGGCCGATCCGGGCGAGGCCGCGAACATCGCGTCCTTGGAGAGCACCGCGGATTAGCCTTTCGGCATGCCGACGTACGCGATGCTCTCCACGCTCGGCCCGGACGGGTGGGAGACGCTGCGCCAGAAGCCGGACCGCATCCGCGAGGTGCGCGCCGAGGTGGAGGCGCTCGGGCTCACGGTGCACGCGCAGTACGCCCTGATGGGTCAGTACGACTTCCTGAACATCATCGAGGCGCCCGACGAAAAGACGATGGCCAAGGCCGCGATCATGCTGGCGGCACGCGGCACCATGCGGACGACGACGATGCCCGCGATTCCCGTCGAGGACCTGATCGCGCGGTTGCAGGACGCCGACTGAGCGCGCGGCGCGGTCAGCGGTTCACAGCCACCACGTGCCGCGCCGGTGCTCCTCGCGCACGTCGTCCGAGGTGAATCGGACGGGCAGGATCGAGCCGTCTGATCGACGACGAACCTCGTAGCTCGTTTCGCCGTTCGTCTCGATCTGATCCACGATCTCGAAGCCGCGCGTCCAACGGGACTCGAATCGCGACCGGACCTCGACACGCGTGCCGGGCCTCACCGAGTCATCGTACGGCTCGTGTCCAGAGCGCCTGACGTGGGAGAACACGCGGCGCGCGCCGCGCGCGACTAGGTTGCGCGGGCGTGGGCAGTCCGTACCCGACGTTGCGCGTCGAGCGGCGATGCTGGACGGCCGGCGACCGTGTCGTCGTCGGGATCGACGAGGTCGGCCGCGGCTCGTGGGCAGGACCCGTGACCGTCGCCGCGGTGGTGCCGGGCGACGAGCATCTGCGGGGCGTGCGCGATTCGAAGCTGTTGACGCCGCCGGAGCGGGAGGTCGCGGCGCGGCGGGTGCGCGCGTGGGCGCGGGGGATCGGCATCGGTCACGCGAGCCACGAGGAATGCGACCTGGCCGGCATGACCGAAGCGCTGCGGCGCGCCGCGCAACGCGCGCTGGAGCAGCTCGCCGAGCAAGGTTTCGTGCCCGATCGGATCGTGCTCGACGGCAAGCACGATTATCTGGGCATGCCACGTGTGGTGCGCACGATCGTGAAGGCCGATCAGACCGTGCTGTCGGTCGCGGCCGCGTCGGTCGTGGCCAAGACGACGCGCGACGCGATGATGGCAGCCGAGGCGGAGCACTATCCGGCGTACGGGTTCGAGACCAACCGGGGATATCCCGCCCCGGTGCACAAGTGCGCGTTGGCCGCGTACGGTCCGTCGGCGATCCACCGGCGCTCGTGGATCTTCATGGACGGCTGTCTGTGGGGCGGGATCGCGCGCTTCGAACGCCAGCCGAGCTTGTTCACGGTTCCGGCGCGCTGACCTCGTAGGCTGGCCGCATGGGTCAGCCGATCACGGTCACGGTGCAGGCGGGCGCGCGGTCCGACGTGCGGTTCTTCGCGTGCAACCGCTCGATCACGGGCATGGCGATCGAGGTGTAC
>DATMUX010000500.1:0-4421 GCA_035563695.1 Acidimicrobiia bacterium | reverse complement strand
GTCTCGTCGACCATCTCCTTGGGCGAGATGCCCCGGGCCTCGGCCGCCCGCTGCACCTTGAGGCCGTGCTCGTCGGTGCCCGTCAGGAAGAACACGTCGTCGCCGTGGAGCCGCCGCCAGCGGGTGAGCACGTCGCCGGCGACCGTGGTGTAGGCGTGGCCGATGTGGGGCACGTCGTTCACGTAATAGATGGGGGTCGTCACGTAGAAGCGGGACATGGGTTCCTCATTCTGCCGCCCGCGCCCGGGCCCGGGGCGCCTCCGGAGCGCCGCGCCGTGCGGGGCAAGAGTGGCATATGACCGAGATTCGACACGCGGGAAAATCTGGAGATATGATGCATTTCGCCCAGCCGGTCGGCGCCGGTATGCCTTGCCGTGTGGGGACGGTGAGTGCGTGGGACGTGGGGGTACCGACGTGAGAACCATTGGCACGGCGCGGCGCATCGACCAGCTCGGTCGGGTGGTCGTGCCCGCGGAGCTGCGGCGGATCCTCGGCATCCGCCAGGGCGACCTGCTCGACATCCGGGTCGAGGACGGCCGGCTCGTCTTGTTGAAGCTCGAGCCCGAGTGCGCGATCTGCGGGCGGTTCGACAACCTCGTCGAGCTGCACGAGAAGCACGTCTGCAAGGACTGCGTGCGCGAGCTCAGTCTGGTCTGAACCGCGGGTCGGGACCGGCGCGCGGCCGGTTGCCGCGGGTTCGGTCAGCCGCGGATCTCGACGACGTCGCCCGGGAGCAGCTTCCAGCGTTCGAAGCTGCCCGCGGCCGCCTCGATCGCGAAATAGGAGCGCCATACGAGGCGCGAGACCCGTCGGGGCCCGAGCGTGCTGGTGTGCAGGACGAAGCCGTAGCGATCGCAGAACGCGACGTCGATCGGCTCCCGCATGCCGAACGTGTGCACCTGGCGGCACGGCCGCAGCACCAACGCGCCTTCGATGTCTTCGCGGCCGATCAACCCGCGGGCGCGCAGCCGTCGCGTCACCGCGACCTCCGCGGCGGCCAGCACGTCGTCTCCTCGCACGAGCCACGACATCGCACACGCCCCGTTACACGTTGAACCTGATCTCGAGCACGTCGCCGTCGGCGACCTCGTAATCCTTGCCCTCCACCCGCAGCTTGCCGAGCTCGCGGGCCTTCGTCCACGATCCGATCTCGAGCAGCTCGTCCCACCGGATCACCTCGGCCCGGATGAAGCCACGTTGCAGATCGGAGTGGATGACGCCCGCGCATTCCGGCGCCTTCGCGCCGGACCGGAACGTCCACGCCCGCGACTCCTTGTCGCCCGTCGTCAGGAACGTGCGCCGGCCGAGCAGCCCGTACGCGGCCTGGGCGACGGTGTCGAGCGCGCTCTCGCCCAGCCCGTACATCTCGCGCATCTCGGCCCGGTCGTCGGGCGCACACGCGGCGATCTCGGCTTCGATCTCGACCGGGACCGCCACCGAGCCGGGCGGCACCCGCACACTCGGCTGCGTCTGCTCGCCCGTGTTCACGACGACCATCAAGGGCTTGACGGTGAGCAGGAACGCCGGCGCCAGTTTGGCGAGGTCGCCGGCCGGCAGGCCGGCGCGGTGCAGCGGCGTGCCGTCCTCGAGGAGCGCGTGAGCCCGTTCGAGCGCCTGCACCTCGGCCGCGATCTCCTGGTCGCCGCTCTTGGCGGCGCGCCGCTGGCGCTCGAGCCGTTGCTCGACGCTCGTGAGATCGGCCATCACGAGCTCGAGCTCGATCGCGGCGAGGTCGCCCTCCGGGTCGGCGGGCAGGCCGCCGTCGTCGCTCGCCCGCAACACGATCAGGATCGCGTCGCAGTTGCGGAGCGCGCCGAGCAACTTCGCGCCGAGACCCTCGCCCGGCTTCGTCCCCGCGGGCAGCGCCAGATGCACCAGCTCGAACCCGGCGGGCACGACCTTCTTCGATTGGGACATCACCGCGAGGCGGTCGAGCCGCTCGTCGGGAACGGTGGTGATGCCGACCGCGGCCTCGTACTCGCTCGGCGCGGGCAGCCCCGTCAGCGCCGCGAACAGGCGGTTCGCGCCCGCGCCGGTGAATCCCACGAGACCGAGGTTCTCCACGCCCCTATCCTGCCCGACGCCGATCCTGCCCGGTGACCCGGGCCCGACCACCGCCCCGCGATCAGTGCGACCCGGCGGACGTGCACTCTTCGACGTGTATCGACATGATCGACTCGAACAACCGTCGTGGTCGATACTTGTGCCGCGTCCCTGGACGTGATGGAGGCCGAGATCGTGAGTGGCGGATCCGACGGGCGGCACTGAGATGCCGACGCACCGCGCCGCATGCGCGCTCTGGGCAGTCAGCGTGGTCGTGGCGAGCCTCGCGGGAACGACGGCGAGCGGGGCGTTGGCGGCGGCCTCTCAGTCCTTCACGGGTGCGGCCGCCGGTCCGTACTCGGAGGCCGAGGGTGTGCTCTTGTCGGAGTCCGGTTCCTTTGCCACGACCGGGCAGCTCGGGAGCGGCCGCTTCACCATCACGATCACACCCGCCGCGAACTGGCGGATGACGGTCACTCGCGCCGACGGGGTCTCGGTGACCGGGGTCTCGGCGAACCCCGACGAGTTCGACCTGAGCGGAAGCGCGGACCTCCGGCACGTGCACCTGAGGCTCGCCGTCTTCGAGGACCGCATCGACGTCGCGCATTCGAGCCTTCCCCACCACGTCGTCGGCACACGATGGTTCACCGTGTCGGGATCGAGCGCCGCCTTCAGGCAGATCGGCTACTGGATACTGAGCGGCGCCGGCACGGTGAACGCGTTCGGCGGAGCCGACCATCAGGGTGATGCACCGGGCGGTTTCGTCACCCACATCGAACCGACTGCGTCGGGCCGCGGGTATTGGATCGTGAACGCCGCCGGAAAGGTCTTCGCGTTCGGTGACGCACAGTGGTTCGGGGAACTGTTCGACGGCTACACGAAACCGGTCGATCCGAGGGATGGATGTTGCCTGGGCCCCGGAGAGTTCGTGATTGCCTTCTCGGCAACGCCGGCCGATGACGGGTACTGGTTGTTCACGAACCGAGGCCACGCGTTCGCGTTCGGCAACGCCGAGCTCTTCGGAGACGCCTCGGCCGTCGCGCTGAACGCTCCCGTGGTGGATTCCGCGGCGACGGCAACCGGTGGTGGCTACTACATGGTCGCGTCCGACGGCGGCGTCTTTGCCTTCGGTGATGCGCGCTACCGCGGGTCGATGGGTGGCGTCCGTCTGAACCAACCCGTGCGCGGCATCGTGGTCACGGCGGACGGCCGCGGCTATTGGCTCGTCGCCTCCGACGGCGGCGTCTTCGCCTTCGGGTCCGCGCCGTTCCGGGGCTCGATGGCCGGCGTCCGGCTCAATCGGCCGGTGATCGCGATGACTCGGTACGGTCGCGGCTACCTGATGGTCGCGTCGGACGGCGGCGTCTTCAACTTCTCGAGCGCACCGTTCTTCGGGTCACTGGCCGGTGCGACGTCGTCATCGGCCGTCGCCGGTGTGGCGGCCGTGAGCTGAGCGCGAGCTGGCCGCAGAACCCTTGCTCGCTAGCGCCGCCTGCATCGCGCGTATTGCAGATCTCGACGCGCGGCGCGCCCGCCTCCATGAGAAGCACCGCAGCCGTGTTGCGCGAACGTGCGGCGTGCATCGTCTCGACGCGCTCGCGTCGACGCGATTACCGCGCCGGGCCACGCGCGTTGGTGATCACTGCACGAACCCGATGCATGACGGCGGCAAGTTTCGAAACGGACCAGGCGAAGGACGTGAACCGCGCGTGTGAGATGGGCTCTCGGTATGGCAACGATCAGTGATGAAGCGCGCGGTCTCACGAGCGAAACTCCGCATGGTCCAAGCTCGGGACGGCGGTTTCGCCATTCGCTCGCTACCGCCGAGGCGACCAGATTGCAGACGGCAGGTCATCACGTCGTCCGCCACCGCATCGCGATGGCACCAGAGTTATCGAGCCGAAACGCTCGCGATCTGAAGCGCAACGCTTCGATCGTGACGGTCTGCATTGCCTGACGTGCGCAACGTCAAGGGTGTGTCAACGAGGCATCCACACGGCGTCGGGCACGGGGCCGGATTGGGACGGTCCCCCGTCATGAGCCGGCGCGCACGGAGGCGCGTTCTTCGAGATATTGCTGCGCCCGCTCGCAGGTGAGCGGGGGCGAGTGCATGTAGCCCTGGAAGTGCGTGCTCCCGAGCTCGCGCAGCGCCTGGTGTTGCTCGGACTCCTCCACGCCCTCGGCGATGGTCTCGAGCCGCAGGGTCTGCGCGAGCTGGATGATGGCGTTGACGAATCCGCGCCCTTCGTGAGTGCGGGCGACATTGTCGATGAACCGCTTGTCGATCTTGATGATGTCGATCGGGAGCTCGGCCAGGGTCGCGAAGGACGAGTAGCCCGTGCCGAAATCGTCGATCGCGACGCGGACCCCCGTCGCTC
>DATMUX010000499.1:0-2018 GCA_035563695.1 Acidimicrobiia bacterium | reverse complement strand
CCTGACCGACATCGGCATCGCCCAAAGCCCCATGTTCCACTCCGCCCCACCCCGCTGGGCAACACTGCTTCCCGGATACGGAGCCTCGCGACTCATGTACGAAGGCGCCTTCGCCACCGCCTTCCACGCGAGCAGCGCCCTCGCGCTCAGCGCCGCCTGGCTATGCGCCGTCGGCCTCGCCGTGTACACCGTCCTCCGCCGGTCGGTGGCAGCGCAACCCTGATTCCGCGTGCCGTCCCAATGAGAGAGAGCGAAGGTGACCTTCGGCCCTGGCGGGAGGCATCGATCCAGAACGACACTCGGCGCGAACCCGTTGGACAAGGAGGCTTCGCCATGATGGACGGCGGCGGAGGTTTCTGGATGTGGGGCGGCTCTTTGGTTCTGCTCGCGCTCATCGCCCTGGTCGTGGTCGTCGTGATGCACCAGCAGGGCGATCAGCACGATCGGTCTCAGTCTGGCAGCACGTCGAGCGCGGGCGAGATCCTCGACGAGCGATTCGCGCGTGGCGAGATCGACGAAGACGAGTACCGCAAGCGGCGCAGCGCACTGCGCAACTGACTCGTGCCATCGCGCGGCCACCGCAAGGCCCACGGGCTGCCAGCCCGATTCTGAGCACGCCCTGTGAGCCGACGGTGGGACGTCGTCGGACTCGGAATGTGCGATGCCGCGAAATTTGCTTCACGCCAGCATGAGAAGCGTGCCCTCCCGGTCCTGGCGGCGATTGGGTGCGCCGCGCACCGCGTCGATGGCCATCCCGAGTTTGGCTGAATCGCGTCGTGTCGCACTTGCAGCGAGAAGGCGAAGAGGCGATGACGCTGGCCGACACTGACATGGAAGTTCGTGTCTTGCTAAGTGCGGTGTCGCGACCTTGAATCAGGAAGGGCGTGGCGCGCGCTCTCTGGTGCCCTTCCCCACAGGGCGCCGCGCCCGCCCTTCACGGGCCGTTCATTCGTTTGTCGCTTGCTGTTTCCGGCTTCGACACGCCGACCGGGTTGACTTGGCGGGCTTAGGAGGGCGTGCTCTCCGGTGTCCCCCGTACCTGGGGGGCACGCCAACGGCCCACCGCGCGGGCAGGACGACGGCGCGGTTGGACACCGGTTGTTCGCTTAGCGACCACGTCACGCATCAGGAGACCAGGACACGTCGACGAGTTCGAACATGCGCTGATGGAACGGGCTCAGATGGGTGAAGCGGAGGTGATGTCCGTGCGTCTCGAGGCCGCGACTGAAGCCGGCGAGAGTTCGTATCCCTGCGACGTCGATGTAGTCGAGATCGGCACAGTCGACAACGATGTCGTCCTCGGACCCGCGAGCCGGCAGCAGGACGGCGAGTGTCGTCTTCGCGTCGAAGGAACCCTCGAGCGCGACGCGCACGGTCACCGGCCTCGACGGTACGCCCTTCGGCGTGTCATGGCTATCCCTGCTGGCCGAGACAGACGCCCCGATCGGGTCGGTCGACTGCCGCACCCGAAACGAACGGTCCGGAGAGCTGCTTGCCGGGTCAGTTCGTGGCGTCGGCGTCGGCAGGGGTCTCTGTCGGGCCAGGCCCAGAGGGGACCGTTCCTTCCGACGCCCACGCACGAGCGTCATAGAACTCGCAGTGCGAGTTTCCACACACCCTGCGACTGAACGCCCAATACCCCTGACCGGTGTCGACCTGGACGTAGATCACCTTCGCGCCACTCGCGCCACAGGCCGTGCAGTCTTCAATCAGCAGGCGCTCGAGCACGATGGCCTCCCGGATACCGCCCGCGAGGACCCTGCCCGGTTCATCGGCACGACGAGACGCCTGCATAAGTGGTGACGATGTGCCCGTGCCGGTTCGTAGTCGGCCAGGTTCGGCCAGCCACGTCTATCGGGGCGCCTCAAGCCGAATCGTGATCCAGGACCCGACGAGCGGCGAAGAAGAACGGCGGATGTGTGCGCTTCTTGGCCGAGCAGGAGCCCCGGAGTCGTCGCCGCCGCGCAAATGGGGAGGGCACGGCAGGTGAATGAAAGTCGTGGCGCGGGCGCGAAGAC
>DATMUX010000498.1:0-9095 GCA_035563695.1 Acidimicrobiia bacterium | reverse complement strand
CCGCCCGACCGGTAGGCGTCGCGCGAGCACCCAGATCGGGCCGACAGATCAATCTCAAGGCACACCGGCAAACCCGACGCCAGCCCGTACATTCGAGTCAGACCCGACCCGAGCACTCACACCACCAATACTCGTTGCCCGCTCTGGAGCGTTCGCGCCAGGGCAGGTGCGATCCGGTAATCGACGGTTGCGAGCACCGACCGTGCCCGACCGCAGGGAAGCGGCCGGCGTGCCAGATCGGCAGACCTGGCGCGCGCCGTTGTCCCTATGGAGCGACCGACGCTGGCGCTTGTGCGGTGTACAGAGCGGTCACGAAGGTTCGAGTGATCAGGTCGTTGAACTCGCGTTCGACCAGTGCTTGGAGGGCGTCGAGCACGCGGGCCTGTTCCGGTGCGGGACGCCGCAATACGATCGCCATCGTCGCGTAAAGGGCACGGATCGCGGTGCTGTCAAAGGTATGAACACTTCGCAGGAACTCGCTTCGGACCTCGACGAAGCCCGCTTCTCGAAGGGTGGCGCACCTGGCGTCGGCTTCGATCTGGAGTGAGTTGGGCCCGGGGTCGACAATCGACTGCGACGGGCCCAACACGGTCTGGATCGCTCGGTCGAAGTCGTCGAGCGTGGTGGGGTCCTCGAACAGCATCCACCAGATCGCAACCCATCCACCCGGACGCAACGCCCGCCGCAGTTTCTGGGGACCGACGCTCGGATCGACCCAATGGAACGACGTCGCCGCGACGGCAAGGTCAAACGCACCGTCGGGTAACCGCGCATCCTCGAACGACGCCACTTCAACCTCGAGATCTGCGTCGGGCAGCACTCGCAGCAGAAACGCGGCAAGCGCCGGGTTCGGCTCGACGCCCATAACAGCCGCGCCCAGTGACAGGAACCGTTGCGTCGCGAGACCGCTGCCAGGCCCGATCTCCAAAACACGAGTCCCATCACTCAGATGACAACGGTCGCGCAACACGTCGTACACCGCTTCCGGATAAGCCGGTCGCCCCAACGCGTACGCGGCCGGATCTTGTCCGTACAGATCTCGTCCCGCTGACCGGCGAAACGCAGCCCGCGTCTCGGCTCCGCTCACCGGCGCATAATGCCCGCCCTGGAGCGTTCTCGCCACGGCGCAAGCGATACGAAAATCGACGGATTGCGAGCACCGACCTCACAACCTCAGGTCGCGTGCCAGATCCGCGCAGTTACCCGGAGGCGCGCGCGGAGATGGCAGACGCGCTCGATGCGCTCTACCGCGATGCTTCCGCGGCCCCACCACGTCCCCGCGCCGAAATCGCGCACCTTCGGTGACGCGCAAGAGGGGCCGAATACGGCCCCTCACCTGCGGTTTCTTCGAGAGCGGACGACGGGACTCGAACCCGCGACCCCAACCTTGGCAAGGTTGTGCTCTACCAACTGAGCCACGTCCGCGTGGCCCGCGAGTATACAACCGCCCCCTCGTCGCCACCGGTTGCCGCCGCTAGATTCCCGGCATGCGCATCGGAATCTTCGGCGGCGACACCGCCGGACGCTCGATCACCGACGTCGTCGCCGATGCCCGGGCGGCCGCGGACGACGGATTCGCGTCGTACGCGCTCCCGCAGATCTTCGCCCTTGACGCGATGGGCGTGCTCACCGTGGTCGGCCGCGAAGTGCCACGGATCGCGCTGATGACGGGAGTCGTGCCTACTTACGGTCGCCATCCGCTCACGATGGCGCAGCAGGCGCTCACCGTGCAGGCCGCGAGTGGCGGCCGCTTCACGCTCGGGATCGGTCTCTCGCACCAGCTCGTTATCGAGAACATGTTCGGCCTGTCGTTCGCCAAGCCGGTGCGTCACATGCGCGAGTACCTGTCCGTGCTCTTGCCGTTGCTGCACGAAGGACACGCCTCGTTCGCGGGTGAGACGATCCGCACCGACGCGACCATCGGAGTCGAGCCGCGCCTCGCGTGTCCGGTGCTCGTCGCCGCACTCGGCGCCCAGATGCTCAAGCTCGCGGGCACCATGACCGAGGGCACGATGACGTGGATGACCGGGCCGTCGACGCTCGGGTCGCACACGGTACCGACGATCACTCGAGCCGCGGCCGATGCGGGGCGACCCGCGCCGCAGGTCGTGGCGTCGCTGCCGGTGTGCGTCACCGAGGACATCGATGCGGCGCGCGAGCGCGCCGCGCGCGACTTCCAGGTTTACGGCTTCCTCCCGTCGTACCGAGCCATGCTCGACCGCGAGGGCGCCGAAGGCCCCGCCGACGTCGCGATCGCCGGCGACGAGGCGGCCGTCGAGAAGCAGGTACGCGCGCTGGCCGACGCGGGCGTGACCGAGTACGTCGCATCGATCTTCGGTTCGCGCGACGAACGGGCGCGCACCCGCAGCTTGCTGAAGTCGATGTTGTGACCGCGCCGGGCGAACCGCGCTCCCCACTCGAGCTGTTGGAGGCGCTCGCCGTCGAGGAGGTCGAGATCACGGCCGATCTCCGCCACGTCGAGATCTACACGCTGCACGGCCTGTTGACGCTCCTCTGGCACGGACCCCGGGATGCGCGCGACGTGATCGTCACGTGCGGCGGGGGCATGGGCAGCCTCCTCGGCCCGGCCGACGGCCTCTACCACGCGCTCGGCACAGCCCTGTTCGCGCACGGCATCGGAACGATCCGGGTTGGCTATCGCAAGCCGAACGACCTGTCGCGCTGCGTGCACGACGTCGCGGCCGCCGCCGATCTCGCGAGCCGGTCGGGCGCACGCCATTTCGTCACAGTGGGGCATTCCTTCGGCGGCGCGGTCGCGATCCAAGCCGGCGTCGTGCTCGGCGCGCACTGCCGCGGTGTGGTCACGCTCGCGACGCAGTCGGCGGGATGCGAGCACGCGTCGGAGCTCGGCGCGACACCGCTGATCCTGTTCCACGGCACCAACGACGAGATCCTGCCGGCGGAGACCAGCGCGGTCGTGCAGATGCTCGCGGGTCACGGTGAGGTGGTGATGCTGCCGGCGACCGGGCACTTGCTCACCCAGGCCGCCGGCGAGGTGCGCGACCGTCTCCTCCGCTGGATCCCGGAGCGCTTCGCCGGCGCCGACGAGGACTGACGCACCCCCCACCCTCGTTTTGGCGACGATCGGTGCACGCAGCGATCACGAGGTGTCGCCAAAAACACTCACGCTCGGGTTATGCGCCGGTGAGCTTCGCCACGATCGGCGCGAACTCGTCGACGTTGTCGTCGCCGACGACGACGTACGACAGACCCCACCGCTCGCGCCGGCGGTGCAGCTGATCGACGATCTCGTCCTCGTTCCCGACGAGGACCGCACCCGACTCGAGCGCCTCGGCGGGCTCGACCCCGAACGCGGGCGCCAGGGCCTCGGCGAACGCCATACGGTCGGGGCGCACACTCGCGACGAAGAATCGCATCTGGATCTCGAGTTCGCCGAACCGCGGACCGGCGGCGTCTCGCACCCACTGCACCTTGCGGTCGGTCTGCTCGCGCAACGAGTCGAGCGTGGCCTCGCGCCCCACCGCTCCGGCACGCAGATTCGGGTTGATGCCGACGATGTCGGCCTGCTGTGCGGCGATCGTCAGCACCCGCCTGCCGCCACCACCGATGAGCAGGGGCGGTCCCGGTTGTTGCACCGGCGTCGGGTACGACGTGTAGTCGGTGATGCGGTAGTGCTCGCCGTGATACGTGAACGGTGCGCCCGTGAAGCACTGCTTGATGACGTGCAGCGCCTCCTCGAAGCGGTCGACGCGCACCGCCGGCGGATCGTACGGCAGCCCCAACGCGTCGTAGTCGGTGCGCATCCATCCCGCACCGACCCCGAGCTCGAGCCGGCCGTCGGACAGCAGGTCGATGGTTGCGGCCTCCTTCGCGAGGATCGCGGGATGCTTGTAGTCGTTGTCGAACACCAGCGAACCGATGCGCAACGTCGACGTGTGCGCGGCCGCCATCGCGATCGCGGGCGCGGGCGCGAGCTCTTCTCCGAAGTGATCGGGCATGAACAACGTCGAGTACCCGAGGTCCTCGAGCTTGCGGGCCTTGTCGCGCCACGCGGCCGCCGAGCCGGTCTGGCCGATCTGCACGCCGAAACGGAACGGCTTCGCCATCGCCGCGCCCCGCTACTTCCCTGCGAGCCGGGCGACGATCGGCGCGAAGGCGTCGATCGCGTTGTCGTCGATGACGTGGTACGACATCTGCCAGCGTTCGCGCCGCTCCTCGAGTGACGCGACGATGTCGTCCTCGCTGCCGACCAGGCACGGCGGCGCGACGCGCGCGTCCTCGACCGAGATACCGAACGCGTTGGCGATGCCCTCGAGGATGGCGCCGGCGTCGTTGTTCACATACACGAACCCGACGAGTGACTGCAGCTCGAGATCGTCGAAGCGGTCGCCGGCACCCTCGCGTACCCAGCCGATCTTCTTGTCGGTCGCAGCCGGGGTGAGCGATTGCGCCGCGTCGGGATCGTTGCCGTCGCCCCGGCGGAGGTTCGCGTTGATGCCGACGATCTGGGCCTCGCGTCCCGCCAGCCGCAGGATCTTCGGCGCGCCCCCGCCGATGAAGAACGGCAGCGGCCGCTGCACCGGCTTCGGCATCCCGTCGAGTTCGGTGACGCGGTAGTGCTCACCGTCGAATGTGAACGGTCCGGGCGCGAACAACCCCTTCATGATCGTGATCGACTCGGCCAAGCGAGCAATGCGCACGCTCGGTCGTTCGAGGGTCATACCGGCCTTCTCGTAGTCGGCCGTCATCCACCCCGCGCCGATTCCCAACTCCAGGCGGCCGTCGGAGAGCAGGTCGAGTGTGGCCATCTCACGCGCGCACACCACGGGGTGCTTGTAGTCGTTGCCGAGCACGAACGTGCCGACCCGCAGCTCGTCGGTCACCGCCGCGGCGTGGGCCAGAGCGACGGTCGGCGCGAGGTCATGATCGACGAAGTGGTCCGGAACGAAGAGCGTCGAGAAGCCGAGTGATTCGACCTTGCGCGCCAGCTCCGTGAACTCCTTGCGGGAACGCCCCTTGGCGCATGACACGCCGAAACGGAATCTGCGATCGTGCACGGACGCGCACACTAACGGCGTCAGCGCCGGCCGGTCGAGCCCCAGCCACCCACCCCGCGAGCGGTGTCGTCGAGCAACGCGACCTCTTCCCAGACGACATCGACGACTCGTTGAATGACGAGCTGTGCGATGCGGTCGCCCCGGTGTACGTCGAACGGCTCGTGTGGGTCGAGGTTGACGAGCAGCACGCTTACCTCGTCACGGAACCCGGCGTCGATCAGCCCGGGCGTATTGAGGCACGTGACGCCGTGCCGGAACGCGAGCCCGGAGCGGGGTTGCACGAATCCGGCGTAGCCCTCGGGGATCGCGACCGCGATGCCCGTCGGCACGAGACACCGACCGCCGGCTGCGTCGAGCCGCACGTCGACCCGCGAGCACAGGTCGTAGCCCGCATCCCCTGGATGCTGCCGGGCCGGCAGCTTGACGTCCGGGTCGAGGCGCCGTACGGAGATCTGCATCCCGCGGAGGCTAGTCAGGCTCGCGGAGATCGCCGAGGAGCGCCCGGTGCTGTTCGTCGGACAACGTCACATCGTGGTCGTACTCGGGATGATCGACCACGATGTGCACCGGTCCGCTCGAGAACATCTCGATGTCCGCCGGCGCGAATCGGAACTTGAGGAAGTGGACGGCCGGTGTGGTGTCGGACCGGGTGAGCCGGGCCTCGTCGTCCTCGGACGGCTCACCCCGGATGACGGTGCCGTCGGCCGGCACGACGGCGACGTGGTGTTCGATGTCGACCAACCGCGGCAGCCATTCGCGCAATGCGGGCTCCGACGTCAGCTCGATCAGCAGCGTCCCGGACAGCTCGCCCGCGTCGGGGATGATCGCGTTATAGGTCGCGACCTCGTGCGCGATCTGGTCATCGTGGAGCATGCGCTCCGCCCGGGCCATCTCCTGCACCTGCCAGCGCATCGTGGCCGTGTTCTCGAACACGATCGTCATGATCGGGCCCAGCGCGACTCGCCGCGCGCGCTTCAGCTCGATGATCTCGCGCCGGACGCCGTCGCGCTCACGTTCGTAGGCCCGAAGATCGACGATGTCGTCGACGGTGAGCTTCCTCATGTGTCCGGCACTCCATAGGCGCGGGCGAGCACCTGCAAGGGATGAATCGGGTGCCGGCCCGTTCCCTCGCCGATCGCGACGTTCGCGAGCTGGCAGTCGCCGGCCACCAGCGCGGCGCCGGACTCGCGGATCTTGTCCATGAGCGGCTTCGCAACGCGCCGCGCCAGCTCGACGTTCTCGGCCCGCAGTCCCCACGTGCCGTCGATCGCGCTGCATCGCTCCACGACCTGCACCTTCGCACCCGTTAGCTGCATCAGCTGGGAGCTCCGGGGGCCGATCTGCTGCGCGCGGTAGTGACACGCGGCGTGCCAGACGATGGTCTCGTACGTCTGGCCGTCGAAATCGGTGTCGAGCGTCTCCTCGCGATGCTTCGCCATGAGGAACTCGGCCGCGTCGTAGGTTGCGGCGCTCACCTTGCGAGCCGCCTCGGTACCGAGGAACGCGGGGTATTCGTCCTTCAGGGTGTACGCGCACGTCGGTTGCGGAACGATGACCGGCAGGCCCCGCTCGACGGCGGGCAGCAATGCCTCCACGTTGCGTTGCGCGGCCTGGCGGAAGCGCTCGGCGTCGCCGGCGTCGAGCCAGGGCATCCCGCAGCACACCTGGCCTTCGGGCAGCTCGCATTCGAATCCGTTGCGCTCGAGCACGCCGACCGCGGCTCGACCGATGGCCGGCTGCTGGTATTCGACGAGACACGTCGGGAACAACGCGACCGGACCGCGCCGCCTCGGGGCGGCGGCGGCCTGTGCGCGGCGCCCCCGGAACCACTTCGAGAAGCGCACGCGATCGAACGAGGGCAGGACCCGGTCGCGCGCGATCCCGGTGACCTTCTCCATCACCAGGCGCGCCGGCTTCAACCGCGCGGTGGCGTTGACGACGGGCGCCAGCGTCGTCGCGACGGCGCCTTGCTGATCGGTGCGGGCCAGCAGGCGAGCCGATCGTGACGCATCACCCAGGCGCGCGTTGTTCGTCAGCGAGCGCAGCATCAGCTGCGGGAAGTCGATCCGCCATTCCTGATGCTGATCGGGCGTGTACGGGCAGATGACGTAGCAGAGCTTGCACTGGTAGCACTCGTCGATGACTCGCTTGTGCTGCGCGTCGGTGAGCTCGCCCGCGTGATCGCTGCCTCCGGCGTCGTCGATCATCCGGAACAGCGACTTGAAGCTCGGGCACAGCTTGACGCAGACGCGGCAGTCGCTGCAGATGTGGAACGTGCGATCGCGCTCGGCTCGTGTCGCGCCCGCGTCGAACCAGTCGGGCGCGAGCGGGTCGTACAGATGTTGCGCCATCACGCTCCTCCGATCGCCATCGAAGCCGGCCCGGGAGCGAGTGGGACTCCCCGACCCCGGGCCGTGACGTCGATGCGCCGGTCAGCTCAGGCTCTCGAGGCCGGCCTGGAAGCGTCCGGCGTGGCTCTTCTCCGCCCGGGCGAGCGTCTCGAGCCACTCGGCGATCTCCTCGAAGCCCTCGTCGCGAGCGGTGCGCGCGAAGCCCGGGTACATCTCGGTGTACTCGTAGGTCTCGCCCGCGATCGCCGACTGGAGGTTGTCGGAGGTGGCGCCGACGGCAACACCCGTGACCGGGTCGCCGACTTCGGCGAGGAAGTCGAAGTGCCCGAAGGCGTGGCCGGTCTCGCCCTCGGCGACCGACCGGAAGAGCGCGGCCACGTCGGGATAGCCCTCGACGTCGGCCTTCTGCGCGAAGTAGAGGTAGCGGCGGTTCGCCTGGCTCTCCCCCGCGAACGCCTCCTTCAGGTTGTCGTGCGTCTTGCTTCCCTCGAGGTCGGGCATCGGGCTGGCTCCTTGCTGGTTGGGTTCAACGGTCGGAACAGTCGTCGCAGCGGCCGCGGAAGATCACCTCGACGGCATCGACGGTGAAGTCGCGGCGGTAGCGAACGGGAACGTGCAATCCCGCGAAGGCGACGGGCAAGTCGCGTACTCGACCACACTCGGTGCACACGAGATGGTGGTGCGCGTCCTCGACGTTGGGGTCGACGCGCACGCTCCCGGTGCCGAGATCGAGCACTCGCAGCTCGCCGAGCTCCTCGAGGTCGTGCACGGTCTGGTAGACGGTCTTCAGCGAGATGGTCGGCATCTCCACGCGGGCGCGCTCGTAGAGAGAATCGACGGTCGGATGCGTCGCGTCACCGTGCAGCAGGCGAAACAGGGCCTGGCGCTGCGGCGTGACCCGCAGCCCCTGCTCGCGGAACAGAGCGGTGAGCTCACCGGATGTCTTCATGACAATCGCACGCTATCGACAAGGATTGTCGACAAGCAAATCGGGCGCCGGCTGCGCGATATTGCGCCGTGCTCCACATCGCCGAGATGCTCGCCAACGCGGCCCGGGTCGCGCCGCGTGCGGTCGCGGCCACCCTCGACGACGAGGCGATCACGTTCGGTGAGCTCGACGCCCGGGCCATCCGCATCGCCAACGGCCTGCGCGCCGCGGGAGTCGCGCGGGGCGACCGGGTGCTCTGGTGGAGTGACACGACGCTCGCCGCGGTCCCGGTGTTCGCGGCCCTGGCGAAGGTCGGTGCGGTCTTCGCGCCGCTGAACGCGCGCGGGTCGCTCGACGAGGTCGCGCCCGTCGCCGAGTACGCGCGCCCTCGCTTGTTGTTGTGCGGCGCGTCGCACGTCGAGATGGGGGCCGAGCTGGCACGGCGCGTCGACGTCGCGTTTGCGCCGGCGATCCCCGTGGGCTCCGACGGCGACCCAGGCGTCGCGGGCCTCGACGAACGTGATCCGCAGGTCATCTTCTTCACGAGCGGCAGCACCGGACGCCCGAAGGGCGTGGTCCTCTCCCATCGTGCGAACTGGTTGCGCACCTACGTCGGTGCGACGACGACCGCCGGCGGCGCGGGCACGGTGTGCATGTTCCCGTTGTTCCACATGGCCGGCTGGACGATCGCGATGGGTGCATGGCAGGGCCGACGCGCCGTGCACTTCGTGCGCACGCCCGATGCCGGCACCCTCCTCGCGACGGCCGAACGGCACG
>DATMUX010000497.1:0-2297 GCA_035563695.1 Acidimicrobiia bacterium | reverse complement strand
TGGAGGACGCGGCCGACATCTATGCGCTCACCGTCGACAAGCTCGTGCCGCTCGAACGAATTGGCGAGCGCCGCGCGCAGCTGCTCGTCGACGCCGTTGACGGCTCGAAGGCCCGGCCGTTGTGGCGCGTGCTCGTCGGGCTCGGCATCAACCACGTCGGGCCGACCGCGGCGCAGGCCCTGGCGCGCTCGTTCGCCGGTCTCGACGCGATCATGGCGGCCGACGAGGAGACGCTCACCACCGTCGATGGTGTCGGCCCGACGATCGCGCAGAGCCTCGGTCATTGGTTCGCGATCGATCGCAACCGGCGGCTGGTGCAGCGTCTGCGCGAGGCGGGCGTCAACTTCGCGGGTGAGCGCGCCGTCACGATCGCGGCGGAGCAGGCGACGCTAACCGGGCTGACGTTCGTGCTGACGGGGACGCTCGCGCACCGCACACGCGACGAAGCCGCGGCCGAGATCGCGGCGCGCGGGGGGAAGGTGACCGGCAGCGTGTCGAAGAAGACGAGCTACGTCGTCGTGGGCGACACCCCGGGCTCGAAGCTCGCGAAGGCCGAGCAGCTCGGCGTGACCGTCCTCGACGAGGCCGCCTTCGAGCGCCTGCTCGCCGACGGCACCGGCACCTGATCTGCGTGCGTCAGCGTCCCATCTGTTGGGAGGTTCATGGGCGTATAGCGCCTATCACTCTCCCATCTGTTGGGAGGTTCATGGGCGTATAGCGCCTATCACGCTCCCATCTGTTGGGAGGATCGTGGGCTTCAGCCGACTTCGAAGGCCCAGGTGTAGCTGCGGAGCTGCTGTTGGGCGCGCGCGGCTTCGGGCGTCGAGATCGTGCGGGGCCACCACTCGATCGTCGCGTTGTGCGGACCCTTCGCGAGCTCGCGGATGTCCATGCCCGGTCCAGGGTCGAAGTGCACCTCGCCGAGGTTCGGGTCGCCGGTGATCTGATCCGTGGGGATCACGCGGCCGTCGATCGCGATCTGCCCGGTGAAGTCGGGGCGCACGTCGGCTCCGACCATCCCTTGCGGCAGGAGCAGCTCGCCCTCGTTCGGGTACAAGGCGACGATCTCGTTCGGACGTTGCTTGGCGGCGGGGCCGTTGACCTGGGCCCGGGCGCCCCAGATGAGCACGTTGACGCCGATGATCGCGACGACCACGACGGTGACGAAGCGCGCCGGATGCTTCGGACGGGTGAGCGCCACGCCGACGAAACTACCCTCACCACCCCCCGTGACCCGACTCGCCCGGGGCCGCCCACTAGCGTTGCCACATGCCCGGCAGCGCTGTGAGCGATCTCGCGGGCCGCGTCCTCGCCGGACGGTACCTGCTGCACGGCGCCATCGGCACGGGCGCAAGCGGTCGGGTCTACGTCGCCGAGGACACGCGGCTGCGGCGACAGGTCGCGGTCAAGGTGCTGCACGCCGCGCTCGCCGAGGACACCGCGTTCCTGCGCCGGTTCCGCGCGGAGGCTCAGCTCGCGGCGTCGTTGCACCACCCCCATATCGTGACGGTGCACGACTGGGGCGAGGACGACGTGCCGTTCATGGTCCTGGAGCTGCTCGAGGGCGGGTCGCTGCGGAGCATGCTCGATCAGGGCAACCTGCTCACGATCGCGCAGGCGGCGCGTGTGGGGCGCGACGTGGCGTCGGCGCTCGACTACGCGCACGCGCGCGGCATCCTGCACCGCGACATCAAGCCGGCGAACCTGCTGTTCGACGAGCACGGCATCGTGCGCGTCGCCGACTTCGGTCTGGCCCGGGCGCTGGCCGAGGCGAGCTGGACCGAACCGGCCGGCGCGGTGTTCGGCACCGCGCGGTACGCATCGCCCGAACAGGCGCGCGGGACGCAGCTCGACGCGCGCTCCGATCTGTACTCACTGGGACTCGTGCTCGTCGAAGCCGTGACGGGGCGGGTGCCGTTCACCGCCGACACGACGCTCGGCACGCTCACCGCGCGCACGCTGCGCCCGCTGACGGCGCCCGACGCGCTCGGCCCGCTCGCGCCCGTGATCGACCGGGCCGGCACCATCGAGCCCGGCGACCGTTACCCCGACGCGGCGACCATGCGCCAGGCGATCGCCGACGCCGCGGAGGCGCTGCCCCCGCCGGGCCCGCTGTTGCTCGCGGGAATGATCGATCGCGCCGACCCGCACCCGACGCGGGCGGTTCCCGATCGCACCGCGCCCTTGTTCGACCAGGACGCGATCGAGGTGCTCGCGCCAGTCGCGGCTCCCGAGGCGCTGCTCGTCGAACCCGAGGCGCCGGCCGGATCCGGGGGCGGCCCGGCCACCCGGCGCCG
>DATMUX010000496.1:0-6050 GCA_035563695.1 Acidimicrobiia bacterium | reverse complement strand
TCGGACCGCAGCACCGACAGTGCGTTGAGCGCGCACCACCGCGCGGCCTCGGCGCCCGCTTCGACACTCAGCCCCGCGCCGAGCACGCCGGGATGCACGAGGTTGCCGTCGTGGTCGCGCGGAAGCTGCCCCGACGTGCGGGCGCGCCCGCCGTGCACGACGACCGCGTCGAGCGGGTCGTGCGGAGGATACGGACCCGGGAGCGCAAACCCCAGCGCGGCGAGTCGAGCGTCGACGTCGTTCACAACCATCTCCCGAGGAACGCGGGCACTTCCGCGCCGTGCCACTGATGATCGCCGTCGAACACGTCGTGCACCAGGGCATCGTCGGACGCGCCCAGCTCGCGGTACACGCGCCGCAACGACTCTACGGTGGCGCGCGCCGCCGCGACGGGAAAGATCATGTCTTCCGTGCCGGACTCGACGAGCAGCGGCCGGGGCGCGATCAGCGCGGCAACATCGAGGTGCTCGACGGCGCCGAGCTGGCCGGGCATCACCTGCGATCCGCACATGTTCCACGGCACGGTGTGCGCGGCCTTCCACGACGCCAGATATCCCGACACGACCGCGGCCCTTACCCGGTCATCGAGCGCCGCCAGGAAGAGCGTCGACGTGCCGCCGTACGACAGCCCCGCGGCGGCGACACGCGCCGGGTCGACGAGCGGATGCGCGACGAGCACATCGAGCGCGCCGTGGAGATCCCAGAGATTGCGCTCGAGCGGGTTGATGCCGGCCATCGTGGCGCAGACGAGGTCCCAGTCGCAGTGGTACTTGTCGTCCGGCATCCAGTCGCGGCGCTCTCCGAAGCCGCGCAGGTCGGGCGCGAGCACCACGTAACCGAGCGACGCGAGCGCGTGCGCGTAGTCGTCACCCGGACCGCCTTCGACCAGACCGCACACCAGCGCCTTCCCGGGCCCGTGGCCGTGGATCGCGAGCACGGCCGGACCGGGTGGTCCGTCGTGCCGGTCGTGCGGGATCAGCAGGTACGCCGGAACCGACATCGTCGCTTCGGTGTCGAACACGACGCGCGCCCGCGTGTACGAGCCGCAATCGACCGGTTCCTCGATCTCGGTGGCGGGCGCGACGGCTTCCGGCCGCGCGCCGAGCATCGCGTCGAGCCGGGCGCGCACGCGCGCGCGCCAGGGTTCGAGCTCGGTGTCGAGCCGGTCGAGCGGGCACGGATCGGCCTCGACGACACGGTCGAGGTGCAGCCGCCAGTAGGCCCAATTCGAGAAATTGCGCGGCCGGCTCATCCGCCGATCGCCCAGCCCAAACCGCCCGAGAGGTGCCGCAGGTACGCGGGCGACTCCCACGCCGCGGGGAAGTGGCCCAGGCTCGTCGAGAACACGCGCCCCGTCCCCTCGGTGAAGCACCACGCGAGGGGGTAGCCGAACGACGGCGGTCGTGCGCCGGGCGCCGACAGGTCGAGCTGGCCGTCGCGGACGCGCAGGAGCACCTGCGCGTCGGTGCGCAGATCGCGGAACTGGTACACCTCGTCGTGCCAGCTCCAGGCGTCGCCCAAGTGCGCGCACGCGGGATGTGCCGCATCGAGCACGTCGGCCGCGAACGTCTGCGTCCACGGGTGACCGTCGAAGCGAGCACCGACGAGCGCGCCGTACTCGTCCCACGCGTAACACGCGTCGGTCGCGGAATGAATCGCGCAGATCGCGAGCCGCCCGGCGCGCACACTCTCGAGGATCGCGACGCGCTGGTCGGGATTCCACGGCGTCTCTCCGATCGTGAACAGGGCGAGGGCGCGCGCCTCGTGAATCGCGTCGAGCGCGAGCTCCCGCACGTCGTCGACGCGCCGGACGCGCAGATCATGGAGCTCGCCGATCTCGGCAACACCTGTGGCGGCCTGGTCGAGGACGCCGTGCACCCCGGCCGGGCCGTCACTGTACGGCGAGACCTGGGTCACGAAGAGCATCGATTCGGTCATCGGCACACCTCCCGACGGCAGCGGGGCCGATTGGTTCAGCGCGGCGCAACGTAGCCGCCGCTAACGTCCGCGCGCATGCGCATCGGATTCATCGGTCTCGGCGCGATGGGGCTGCCCATGACGCGCCACCTGCTCGCCGCGGGGC
The DNA here is from genome assembly GCA_035563695.1 of Acidimicrobiia bacterium. Classification (GTDB taxonomy): domain Bacteria; phylum Actinomycetota; class Acidimicrobiia; order IMCC26256; family PALSA-610; genus DATMUX01. The sequence goes on along the minus strand of DATMUX010000496.1, from coordinate 3,967 downwards.
ACGACGTCACGGTTGCCTCACGGTCGCAGTCACCGGTCGACGCCGCGGTGGCGGCCGGCGCGAGCGCAGGCGACGGCCCACGCGGCGTCGTCGCGGCGAGCGAGGTCACCGTCGTGTGCGTGCCCGACTCGCCCGACGTCGCCGAGGTGATCGACGCGGCGCTACCGGCGATCGGGCCGGGCAAGATCGTGGTCGACACGTCGACGATCGACCCCGCCGTCGAGCGGGCGCAACACGCACGGGTCACCGCCGCGGGCGGCGGCTACCTCGACGCTCCGCTCTCGGGCGGCACCGTCGGCGCCGACCGGGGCACGCTCACACTGATGGTCGGGGGCGACGCCGCCGTGCTCGAGCGGGCGCGCCCCGCGCTCGAGCCCTTCGCCGGCCTAATCGTGCACGCCGGCGGGCCCGGCGTGGGTCAGGTCGTCAAGCTGTGCAACCAGCTCGTGTACGCGGCGCAGATGCTCGCGGTGGCCGAGGCGTGCACGCTGGCGGTCGCCGAAGGCGTCGACCTCGGCGTCGTCTACGAGGTGCTGACGCACTCCACCGGTGACTGCACCGCGATCCGCACGCGGATCCCGTTCGAGGGCGCACGGCCCGACGCACCCGCGTCGAACGGCTGGAAGCCCGGCTTCATGACGGAGCTGATGGCCAAGGATCTCGGCATCGTCGAGCGCGAGTCGGCCCGGGTTGGTGTCTTGTGCGGCGCGACCGCGGCGGTACGGCCGGTGCTCGACGCCGCGATCGCCGCCGGCTTCGGGCGCGAAGACTTCTCGGCGATCGGAAAGGTTGTGCGCGCGCGCTCAGGGCTGCTCGCAGCCGAACCATGAGATCGACGATCCACCGAATTTCAGACGGGCTCCGCCGCCGCTTGCATTACTCCAACGTGAGCGCGCGCCCGGGCATCGTGCTACGCGAGTTCGATGTGCGCGGTCAGCGGATGCTCGTCGGCGACGTCGACGGATCGGTCGCGGCAGAGGTGGTGGCGGGTGAGATCGGGCACGGCGCGTACGACTTCGCCGACATACCACTTCGGGCAGGTGACGTCGTGATCGACGTCGGTGCACACATCGGCGTCGTCTCCGTCTACTTGGCGAAGGCCTTTCCCGGAATCTCCGTCCTCGCATACGAACCCATGCCTCAGGTGTTCCAGCTCCTCGTGGAGAATCTCGCGCGCAACCGCGTGCACAACGTCACGGCCTACAACCTTGCGGTCACCGGCGATGGCCGCGACATCGAAATGGTTGCGCACCTTCCTTCCAACACGGGGGGCGGTACTACCTATGCGGAATCGCACGACCTCCCGGGTCACGAGCGCGTCACCGTCCACTCGACGACGCTCGACGGCATCATCGGGGAGCACGAGGTCTCATCCTGTCCCCTGTTGAAGATCGACGTCGAAGGGGCCGAGTACGAGGTGCTGTACAACGCTCGGACACTGGCGAAGATCCGGAACATCCGTGGGGAGTTTCATGCGAACGCGTATCTGCGATCTCGGGGCTTCGACATGGACGAACTGAAGGACTACTGCGACCGCATCATCGGACCCGGGCACACCCGTTTCACACGCTGCACCATGCCCGACCTCTGACGACGCAGTCAGTCGACCTCGAGGTAGATGCACGCCGCGGGGCACTCCTCGGCCGCGTCGACCACGGATTCCTCGAGCCCGGCGGGCACTGACAGCGTCCCGTCGGTGCCCTTGGGCAGGAGACGGTTCCCGTCCCGCACGTACGCGATCCCGCCGTCGACGAGCTCGAACACGTCGGGGCACAACTCCTCGCAGACGCCGTTGCCCACACAGAGGTCCTGATCGATCCACACACGCATGATGACTTCCTCTCACCGCACCGATGAATTGTCGGCGGATGTCGACCCGCGATGAAGCGCCGGCCGAGCGTGCACGCTCGGGGGTGAAGAGCCGGTCAAGGGCGTCTTCAGATCGCGCCAGCGTCGGCCCCACCGAGTCGCCGGGTCGACTGCATGCGATGATGCTCCGCGTGTCGTCGACTCCCGCGCCCGGCCTGCTCTCGGGCGCTGATGCGCGCAACGAGGTCACCCGGGAGGCGGTGACGATGGTGTTGTACGTCTCGGTGGTCGAGATCGCCGAGCTCGCGGCCATCCCCGAGTCGCACGGCCCGAACGGGGTCACCGGTGCCGTCGGCGCCAAGCTGCTCGCGATCGTCTGGGGCACGGCGGTCGGGCTCGCGCTCGCCCACTGGTTCGCGTTCCGCCTCGCCGCGCCCGCGTTTCGTGGCGAGCGACCGTCGCGCCTCGACACGTACGTCGGGTTCGCGCAGGTCGGCGCCGCGATGTTCGTCGCCGCGGTGTCGAGCCTGCCGGTGCTGTTCCTCTCCGATGTGCGCGCCCAGGAGTTCACGGGCGACGTCCCCGCGGTACTCATCGGCATCGTCGGCTACGTCCTCGCCCGTTACGCGGGCCGGTCACGTCCGGCGTCGGTCTTCTACGGCACGACCGCGCTCGCGCTGGGCGTTCTCGTCGCCCTCGTGAAGAGCATCCTCGCCGGCCATTGAGGTGTCACGAGCCCCAGCGCCCCGTGACACCTCGGGGCCGACGAGCGCGCGTCAGCTCGACGACGGCGTCCCCGGTATCTCGAGCCCGCCGTGCGCCGCGAGCCCGTAGATCACCAAGATCGCGATCGCGACGTAGGTCAGCGCCCAGATGGGGTAGTACGGCATCCACGCCATCGACGCGATCCCGGCGACGGCCACGACCACGATCCCGAACCAGCGCGCGAGCTGCGAGCGGTTGAGCACACCGAATCCGGCCATGATCAGCAAGATGCCGAGGATGAGCCAGTACCACCCGTAGTTCTTCAAGGTGGAGCCGAGCGTCGCGTTCGGAAGGTTCGCGAACGTGTTCTTGGCTCGGAACGCCCAGATCGAATCGAAGAGCTTCATGACCCCCGCGAACATCAACACGATCGCGGCAAACGTCAACCAACCGGAACCCTGTTCTTCGTCCATTTTGCGGCACCCTCCAGGCGGCAGCCGGTGTGCCCGAGCACGAGCCGGGCACGTGTCATCGATTGTCAAAGAAAGCGTAAGACCAATCCGGCGCGGATGCGTGGATTCTCCCTGTTCAAGACGACGGAAGAGCGCACGGCCGCAATAGGAAGGGGCTACGTTCCGGCCGCGACAAGGGGGTTTCGATGCAGAACCGAACCGCGATGAAGGTCGCGTGCACGGTGCTCGTGCTCGCCCTGATCGGCGCGTGCTCGAGCTCCGGCACGAGCGCGACGACGAAGCTTCCGGCACAGTCGTGCACCGGTGAGCGCGTCGGCACCGGCGCCCAGGCGGCCGAGATCTGCCGGGACGGCTACGGGATCCCGTCGATCTGGGCCGCGGCCATGCCGGGCGTCTGGTACGGAACCGGTTGGGCCCAAGCCGAGGACCGGCTGGTACAGATGGAACTCGTGCGGCGCAATGCCCGCGGCACGCTCTCGGGGCTCTTCGGCGCCTTCGATCCGTCGACGATCGACCAGGACAAGCAGACGCTCACGAGCTACTACACCGACGCCGAGCTGCAACAGGAGCTCGCCCAGCTGCCACAATGGATCCGCGACGGGCTGACGAACTTCGTCGCGGGCATCAACGCCTACGTCGCCCACGCGTACGCGACGCCGCAGTCGCGCGCCGCGCTCGTGCCGCTGGAGTTCTACGCGATCGGAAAGCTGCGCAACGTTGCCGTGTACCGGCCGGCACCATTCACGGCGATCGACGTCGTCGCCAATGGCAACTTCCTCGCCCGCGAGTTTGGCGGGGGCGGCGGCGACGAGCTCTCGAACCTGCAGTTCCTGCAGTACCTGCAGAAGCGCTACGGCGCGACGGAGGGCTACGCGATCTTCAACGACGCGCGGTGGATCGACGACCCGAACGCGCCGACCACGGTGCCCGACGGGCGGCCGACCTACGGTCACGGTGGCGGGCCGTCGAACCCGGCGCCG
>DATMUX010000495.1:0-3965 GCA_035563695.1 Acidimicrobiia bacterium | reverse complement strand
ACGGCGCGTTGCCGCTGCTCGATCCGTCCGACGTCCTCGTGGCCATCGGGCGGGGCGGCACGATCGACGGCGGCTGGGACCCGGCGCCTCCAGCGATCGGCCCCGACCAGCGCGCGGTGTTGAAAGCGATCGCGGGCGAGGCCGCGAGCATCGACGAGATCGAACAGCGCGCCGCGCTCCCGCCCGACCGTCTCGGCGCGGCATTGCGCGCGCTCGAGACCCGGGGCGCGATCCAACGCCGGCGCGGCCTGTGGTGGCCGACGTGAGTCGCGTCAGTCGCGCAAAGGCAGACGGTCGATCGCCGCTACCGTATCGGCACGGTGGCCGAGCACGACTGGACGGATCCCGACGGAGAGGCCGGCGACATCGTCGACGTACGGCACGTGCAACCGTACGAAGCGGTGAAGACGTACCGCTGCCCGGGTTGCGACCACGAGATCCGACCGGGCGAGGGCCACGAGGTCGTCGTGCCGCGGGGCGCGCCGCAGAACCGTCGCCACTGGCACACCGGCTGCTGGCACCGGGCATCGCGCCCGCGCACGACGAAGCGCCCGCCCCGCCGCAAGCGTTGAGCCGGGGCGTTGAGCCAGTCGCGTTCGACACTCGGAACCAACACTCAGAACGCGGCTTCGATCACGTCGACGTCCCACCCGCCGCGACCGTCGGGCCGCACGGACGCGACGTCGAAACGCACGACGTCGGCGCGCACGGCGTGGGCCGTGAGCCACTGCGTCGCCAGTGCGCGTATGCGTGCTTGTTTGCGCGCGGTGACGGCTTCGGCCGGAGCACCGAACGCGTCGCTGCGACGGGTCTTCACCTCGCAGAAGACGACCGTCGGCCCGCGCCGGGCCACGAGGTCGATCTCGCCCTCGCGCACGCGCCAGTTGCGATCGAGAACGGCGTAGCCCCGGTGCGCGTACCACTCCGCGGTTGCGTTCTCACCGGCGTCCCCCACGACGCGCCGAGTGTCCATGCGGCCGCTAGAGATCCTTGCCCGGAAGCTCCTCGACGTTCACGTCCTTGAACGACACAACGTGCACGTCGGCGACGAAACGCGTCGGGCGGTACATGTCCCAGACCCACGCGTCGTGCAGCTCGAGGTCGAAGTAAGTGCGCCCGTTGTCGTGCTTCACGTCGAGCTTCACCTCGTTCGCGAGGTAGAACCGCCGCTCGGTCTCGACGACGTATTGGAACATCGGCAACACATCGCGGTACTCCCGATAGAGCTGCAGCTCGATCTCGGTCTCGTACCGTTCGAGATCTTCGGCGCTCATGGCCGGGGCGTCGTCGGGCCGTTCATGGGCCAAGTGTACGACCGGCCCGCGCCCGTTCCGGCCAGGCGCGAAAGCCCTGGTCGGGGTCGGTTCAGACCCGCTTTTCCTTGACCTTGGCGGCCTTTCCGATCCGGTCGCGCAGGTAGTAGAGCTTGGCCCGGCGCACGTCGCCCCGGGTCACCGGCTCGATCTTCGCCAGGATGGGCGAATGCACCGGAAAGGTGCGTTCGACACCCACGCCGAAGCTGACCTTGCGGACCGTGAAGGTCTCGCGGGCGCCGCTTCCCTGGCGCCGGATGACCACGCCCTGGAACACCTGCACCCGCTCGCGGTTGCCCTCGACCACCCGGACGTGCACCTTCAGCGTGTCGCCGGGACCGAAGTCGGGGATGTCATCGCGCAGGTGGGCGCGGTCGACGAGATCGGTGCGGTGCATGACGGGACTCCGGGGCGGTGGCGACGGGAGGCGCGAGCTTACCCTTGGGACGATTCGTCGGGGAACTCCAGGAGCAGCCGTTCCTCGTCGGGGGTGAGCGCCCGCGCGAGCAGACCCGGCCGCCGCTCGAGAGTCCGCCGCAGGGCCATCGCCCGGCGCCACCGGGCCACACGGCCGTGGTCGCCGGAGCGCAGCACGTCGGGCACCGCCCACCCGCGGAACTCCGACGGCCTCGTGTACTGCGGGTACTCGAGCAGCGATTCGCTGAACGATTCTTCGACGATGGACGCTTCGTTGCCCACGACCCCGGACAGGAGCCGAACCACCGCCTCGACGACGATCAGTGCCGCTGCCTCGCCGCCTGCGAGCACGAAGTCGCCGACCGACAGCTCCCCGTCGCAGAGGTGGTCGGCGACGCGCTGGTCGACGCCTTCGTACCGACCGCAGATCAGCGAGAACCCGGGGTCGGCCGCGAGCTCGCGGGCGAGGGCCTGATCGAAGCGCCGCCCGCTCGCCGACAGCAACAGCAGCGGCCGGGCCGGCGTGACCGCCTCGACCGCCGCGAACAGCGGGCCCGGCGTCATCACCATGCCGGCGCCGCCGCCGAAGGGCTCGTCGTCGACCGAACGGTGGCGGTCGGTCGTAAACGCGCGCGGATCGTGCAGGCGCAGGTCGACGACGCCCGCATCCCGGGCCCGGCCGACCAGCGACAGCCGCAACGGTCCGTCGAGGTACTCGGGGAAGATCGTGAACACGTCGATCCTCACAGCTCGAGGAGCCCTTCCGGGACGTCGACGACCACGATCCCCGCCTCGTAGTGCGTGACGAACACCATCGGCACGAGCGCACCCCCGTCGAGCACCAGCAGATCGTGCGCGGGATTCGCCTCGACCGCGACGACGCGGCCGAGCACCGCGCCCGCCCGGTCACGCACCTCGGCGCCGATGACGTCGTGGAGCCACACCTCGCCCTCGGGCGCCTCGCCGAACTCGTCGCCCTCCAGCACCTGATTGCGCAGCCGCTCGGCGGCATCGCGATCGTCGACGCCCGCGAACTTCACGAGCCAGCGATCGTGGTGGCGGCGCGCGCCCTCGACGACCAGCGCGCGCTCGCCCGCGAACAGGCGGGAACCGGCCGCGAACCGTTCCGCTCGGTTGGTGATCGCGACGACGCTGACCTCGCCGCGGAGTCCGTGGGCGCGTCCGATGCGGCCGACCTCCAGCCGCAACGGGCTACTCCGCGACGTCGACCGTGACGCGCACGCCTTCGGTGGAGCCGGCGGCGCGCGCGAGCTGGCGCACGGCTTGGATCACGCGCCCGCGCTTGCCGATGATGCGGCCGAGATCGCCGGGACTCGCGTGGACGAGCAACGTGACGTTGCCGCCGCGCTCGTTCGCGTCGACGAACACACCGTCGGGATCATCGACCAGATGGCGCGCGATGTGCTCGACGGTGTCGCGCGCCCGTGCGCCCACGACCCGGTTGCCCTCGGCACCGATCTCGTCGTCGGTCTCGTCGTCGTCAGTTTCGTCGTCGTCGGTCTCGTCGTCGAAGTCGTCGTCGGCGGCGAGGTCGTCATCGGGCACGGGTCTAGGACTCCTCGGCAGCCGGTTCCTCGGCGGATGCCTCGGTCTCGGATGCCTCTGTCTCGGATGCCTCTGGGGGGGCCGCCGCTTCGGGCGCGGGCGCCGGCGCGTCCTTCACGGTCTTCGCCTTGGGCGCCTTCGCCTTAGGCTTCGCCGCCGCGACCTTGCCTGCGGACTGCTTGTACGCATCCCACACGCCCGCGACCTCGAGCAGCTTCGACGCACTCTCGGTCGGTTGCGCACCGTTGTGCAACCAGTGCAGCGCGCGCTCGTTGTCGATGTTGACGAGCGACGGCTCCTGGCGCGGCGCGTACTGGCCGATGATCTCGATGAAGCGGCCGTCGCGCGGGCTGCGCGAGTCGGCGACGACGACGCGATACGTCGGCTGCTTCTTCTTGCCGACGCGCATCAAACGGATCTTGACGGCCAACGGAACGCTCCAATCGCGAGAACTGCGGGAAAGGCCGGGCGAGTCTAGGTCACCGGGGCGGGAATCCGGGAAGCCCCGGCACGCCGCCGGTCGGGAGCTTCGGCGGCTTCATCTTCGCCTTCCCCTTGCCCGACTTGCCCTTCTTGGCCATCCGGGCCGCCCCGGGCATGCCCTTCATCATCTGCTGGACCTGCTTGAACTGCTTGAGCAGGTTGTTGACCTCGCTCGTGGCCGTGCCG
>DATMUX010000494.1:0-2911 GCA_035563695.1 Acidimicrobiia bacterium | reverse complement strand
GCGGCGCAAGTGTCGACCGTCTTGTAGGTGACGCGCACGCCGGCCGCGAGCCGGGCGGCGCGCACGGCCTCCTCGTCGGTCTGCCACAGGTACGCGAGCTGCCCGTCGGAGAACCCGGCCCGCTTGGCACTGCGCCAATCGGCGCGCGTCATCTGCGCGGGGTCGAGCCGCCCGAGCCGGTCGCGTTCCTCGACGATCTGCAGGATCTGGTCGCAGAACCACGGATCGATGCCCGTGACCTCGTGCACGCGTTCGATCGACACGAAGCGGCGCAGCGCGGCCTCGACGTGGAACAGTCGCTCGGGCGTCGGTACCGCCGCCGCCTGCACGAGCTCGTCGTCGGCCAGCGCGTCGAGTTGACGCTCCGCCGGATCGCAGTTGAGACCGAGCCGGCCCGTCTCGAGCGACCGTGCCGCCTTCTGCAGCGACTCGGCAAACGTGCGGCCGATCGCCATGACCTCGCCGACCGACTGCATCTGCGTCCCGAGCACCGGAGCGGCGCCGGGCAACTTCTCGAACGCCCAACGCGGGAATTTCGTGACGACGTAGTCGATCGTCGGTTCGAAGCTCGCCGGCGTCTCGCGCGTGATGTCGTTCTGCACCTCGTCAAGCCGGTAGCCGACGGCGAGCTTGGCCGCGATCTTCGCAATGGGGAAGCCCGTCGCCTTCGACGCCAGCGCGCTCGAGCGGGACACCCGCGGGTTCATCTCGATGATCACCATCTCGCCGGTGCCGGGGTGCACCGCGAACTGCACGTTCGACCCGCCGGTCTCGACGCCGATGCGCCGGATGCACGCGAACGCGGCGTCGCGCATCTCCTGGTACTCGACGTCGGTGAGCGTCTGCGCGGGCGCGACGGTGATCGACTCGCCCGTGTGCACTCCCATCGGATCGACGTTCTCGATGGAACAGATGACCACGACGTTGTCGGCGTGGTCGCGCATCACCTCGAGCTCGTATTCCTTCCAACCGGTGACGCTGCGCTCGATGAGGATCTCCGAGATCGGGCTCGCCGCGAGACCCCGCTCCGCGACCTGTTGCATCTCGGCGCGGTTGTGCGCGATACCGGTGCCGCCGCCGCCGAGGATGAACGCCGGGCGCACGATCACCGGGTAGCCGACCTCGCCCGCGACGCGCAGCGCCTCGTCGACCGTGTACGCGATACCCGAAGGCGGGACGCGCAGCCCAATCTCCGTCATCGCCAGCTTGAAACGCTGGCGATCCTCGGCCGTACGGATCGCCTCGACGTTCGCGCCGATCATCTCGACGCCGTAGGTGTCGAGCACGCCCGCTTCGTGCAACGCGACCGCGAGGTTCAGCCCGGTCTGGCCCCCGAGCGTCGGCAGCAATGCGTCCGGACGCTCCTTGGCGATGATGCGCGTCAACGTCGGGACGTCGAGGGGCTCGACGTAGGTCGCGTCGGCGAACTCGGGATCGGTCATGATCGTCGCCGGGTTCGAGTTCACGAGCACCACGCGAAGGCCCTCGGCGCGCAACACCCGGCACGCCTGCGTGCCCGAGTAGTCGAACTCGCACGCCTGACCGATGACGATCGGGCCACTGCCGACGAGCAGGATCGTCTCGAGATCGTCGCGTCTCGGCATCGCCTAGCTCGCCCTCATGAGATCCGTGAACTCCTCGAACAGGTAGCGGGCGTCGTGCGGACCCGGGCCCGCTTCGGGGTGGTACTGCACGCTGAACGCCGCGAGGCCCGGAGTGCGCACGCCTTCGACGTCGCCGTCGTTCAGGTTGAGGTGGGTGACTTCGCTCCCCGCAGGCAGCGACGACGCAACGACCGCGTAGTTGTGGTTCTGGCTCGTGATCTCGACGCGCCCCGACGGCAGGTGCCGCACCGGATGGTTGCCGCCGTGGTGCCCGAACCGGAGCTTGAACGTCTGCGCGCCCAACGCGAGCGACATGATCTGGTGTCCGAGGCAGATGCCGAACACGGCGACGTTGCCGAGCAGCGCGCCCACGTTGTCGCGCGCCGTCGTCACCGCTTCGGGGTCACCCGGACCGTTCGAGAGGAACACACCGTCGGGCTCACGGGCGAGCACGTCGGCGGCGCTCGTGTTCGCGGGCACGACCTCGACCTGGCAACCGGCGGCGACGAGCTGGTCGAGGATCGACCGCTTGATCCCGAAGTCGTAGGCCACGACGTAGAAGCTCGCGGCCGCGGGCCCGACGGTGTACGGCTCTGCCGTGCTGACCTCCGTCGCGAGGTCGCGTCCGTCAGTGCCGCCGTCGGCGCACGCCGCGGCGAGGAGCACGTCACGGTCGGCGACGCCGAACGCGCCGGGGATCGCGCCGGCCGAGCGAATGTGACGGGTGAGGCGCCGGGTATCGATCCCCGCGATCCCCGCGAGGCGGTGCCGCCGCAGGAACCCGTCGAGGTCCTCGGTGGCGCGCCAGTTCGAGGCTCGCCGCGCGAGGTCGCGGACGATGACGCCGCGGCAGCGCGGGACGCGCGCTTCGTCGTCGCGTTCGTTGATCCCGTAGTTGCCGATATGCGGGTACGTGAACGTGATGATCTGGCCGGCATACGACGGATCGGTGACGATCTCCTGGTAGCCGCTGAGCGCGGTGTTGAACACGACCTCGCCCGCCGCGACACCGTCCGCCGGGTGATGACCGGTCGCCACGCCTTCGAACGTCTCGCCGTCGGCCAGCACGAGCCGCGCTTCGGTCTCACTCATGCGGACCCACCTCCCGCGCGGTTGAGAGCGTGGTGGGCGTAGAACGCCCATGATCCTCCCAACTGTTGGGAGCGTGGTGGGCGTAGAACGCCCATGATCCTCCCAACAGTTGGGAGCGTGGTGGGTGTCATCGTGTTGCCTCGCCGTCGCGCACCGTCGGTGTCCCCCGGTAGATCGTGTGCCGTACCCGGCCCGTCAGCTTCCGGCCCTCCCAC